>CAJOEQ010000116.1:0-4294 GCA_905233515.1 uncultured Synergistales bacterium | reverse complement strand
AAAAATTTATATCGCAATGACGTATTAAACGCGATCGGTTCAAGTTCAGCAAGTGACGCAAGAATTGAGTTATATATGCCTTCATACTCAAAAATAGAGAGTCCAGCCTATGAAGGAAATTTTACGGAGTCTTCTCCCCCGCCTGCTCCTAAAACAATATCGAGTTTAATTCCTGTGATAAAATCTTTGTCATCATGGCAGGGCGATTTAGAAGTCTCGGCAAATTCTGCTGTACCTGACGGGAAAATTATCGAGCCTACAAGCATAATTCCCGGTACTCAGTCCGTTATGTTAAGATTCAAGGGCAATGACGGCAAAATAAAATCTCTCTCAGTGCGTTTAACATGGTATCAGAATATTTTAGCCGCGTCTCATAATATAAAGAAGGGCAGCAAGATAAAATCTAGTGATTTAATATCGCGGAAAATTGCCATAAAGAGGCCGGGCGTTTATGCGTCGAGTCCCAGTGAAATTTTAGGATTCGCAGCAAATAAAGATATTAAACAGGGTGAAGAAATTTTATTAGCAAATCTAGTTAATTCTAACATTGTGCCAAAGGGGCGGCGGGTTAAAATTTTAGCGAGAATAGGTGCGGCGAGTGCTTATACTGAAGGGGTATTAATAGACGAAGGCAGGCCGGGCGATGTCGTGAGAGTCAGGCGTGCTGACAACAAAAAAATTACTCTTCGTGCAAAAATAATAAATGAAAATCTTGTAGAAGTTGAGGTGTTATAAAGTGAGTCATAAAAAATTTTTATCAGCAATATTTTTATTAATTCTAGCTAGTACAGCAAATGCGGCTTCACTCTGGAACGATAATTCTAACTGGTTTGCAGACGCTAGACCGGGTAAAGTCGGAGATATTATAACAGTTATAGTAAACGAACGAACTGACGCAAAAGACGAGGCTACAACGGATTTAAGCAAATCTGCGAGTCATAGCGTTTCAGACGGGACGGGAATTTTACAATTTATTCGGAGTCTAGCTGTTGATTCTCAGCATTCAACACAGGGCGACGGCAGTATTGAACGTAAACATCACGCAACGGCGACTCTTGCATGTCTAGTTACTGAAGTGTTACCAAATGGGAATCTCGTAATTGAAGGCACCCGCGATATACGAACGAGCGAAGAAATTCTCCAATTCCAGTTAGTTGGAGTAATCAGGCCTCAAGATGTAAGCTCAGAGAATCAAATCAGCAGCCGTCTTGTTGCAAATGCAGAAATCGCCGTAAAGGGTAAGGGCATAATTTCACGAACTCAGAAGCCCGGCATAATCTCGCAAATTTTATTAGCAGTGTTTTAATTATATAAATCAGGGAAAAATATCATGACTAGAAAATTTTTACTTGTTATCGCGTTAATTTTATCGAGTTCGAGCGCGTTTGCTGCTGTAAATTTGCAGGATATGAATTTCTCGCGCGTTAATCCACCTGTCAGAATTAAAGACATTACAGACGTTGAAGGAGCACGGGGTAATCAATTAACAGGAATCGGACTCGTTACCGGCTTAAACGGAACTGGCGATAATTCACAAATGGCCATTCAAATGATGAGAAATTTAATGCGAAATTTCGGAGTTACTCTTGATGCCCGCTCAGTAAGGACTCGAAATATTGCGGTTGTATCACTGACTGCGACTCTTCCTCCTTATGCTAGACCGGGACAAAATATTGACGTAAACGTTAACACGATGGGCAATGCGTCAAGCCTTCAGGGCGGTATGTTGATTCAAGCACCGTTAAGAGCAGCAGACGGACAAGTTTATGCAGTAGCGCAAGGGCCTGTAATGGTAGGCGGCGGAAGTGCTCAAGGAGGGGGAGCAGCAAGGACTCAAAATGTTCCTACAGCTGGAAGAGTTCACGGCGGCGCAATTGTTGAACGTGAAGTCCCTTCAGATTTTACAGCGGGCGGCCAAGTTGCTTTATTATTGCGAGAACCTGATTTTACGACTGCACAGAGAATAGCCGACGCAATTAATCGAGTTTACGGAGTCGTTGCTTTTGCGGCTGATGCTGCCAGAGTCGAAATAAATTTACCCGGTCAATACGTGCAAGCTCCTTCGGCATTTCTCGCAAATATGGGAACTCTTGAGATTGAACCCGATACTCCCGCAAAAGTCGCTGTAAACGAACGCACCGGCACTGTAGTAATGGGCGGCAATGTCAGAATCAGCTCCGTCGGAGTCGCTCATGGAAATTTAACGGTTGAAGTAGCTGACACTGCAAATGTTATTCAGCCTGATAACCCCTTAGCTCCTCCAGTTATGACAATGCGAACGGACATAACAGCCGACGAAGAAGGAACAAGCATGATAGCAATGCCTTCTACTACAACAGTGCGCGATATGGTAAGGGTCTTAAATTCACTGGGAGCTACTCCGCGCGATATTATTTCGATTTTGCAGGCAATTGACAAAGCGGGAGCTCTTCACGGCGAATTAGTTACAATGTAAATAAATAAAAAAATTACGCAAAAAGGGGCTTGACAAAATATGAAAAACTGCGCCATAATTGACACGACACGACACGACACGACATGACACCCATTTATTATCAATTTATTACGATTATCAAGTTTTTATGGGCCAGAAATACGGTGGAATCTCGCGATATTTTTACGAGCTTTATTCGAGATTGCCAGCTTTGGGAGTCTCCCTCGATGTAGAGTGTCTACGCAGCACTAATTATTAAACTCGGCCTTTATGATCTTGAAAGCATGAATAAAATATACAGAAAATTTTATAGGCAAGTCATTAAATTCATGAACAAGAGAAATTCTTTAACTCTCATGAATAATAATAATTATGACATAATTCACCCGACTTATTACGATAATTATATTTTAAAGCGTAAACACGGCAAATTAGTTATAACTGTGCATGACATGATTCACGAGCGTTACGCAGATACTTACATGGGACGCGATAAAATTACGATACCAAGCAAGAAAAGATTACTCTATGCAGCCGACGCAATAATCGCAATTTCTGAAAGCACAAAGCAGGACATGTTATATATTTATCCTGATTTAAACGCTGATAAAATCCGAGTAATTTATCACGGAGTATCTTTGCAGAATAATTCAGGTGAGAGTCCTTTACCCGGTCAAGATTATATTTTATTTGTCGGTCAACGAGGCGGCTATAAAAATTTCTCGCGATTCGTCAAGGCAGTTACTCCAATTTTAGAAAGTTATAAAGATTTACAAGTTTTTTGTGCAGGCGGAGGAGCTTTCACTAATTCGGAAATTGACTCGTTCGGGCAAAATAAATCCCGCTTTCATCAATCAGGACTGAATGATAATTCTTTAGCAGGTGCGTATAATAATGCGCTGTGCTTTGTGTTTCCGTCAGAATATGAAGGATTCGGTATCCCGTTATTAGAATCTTTTACGTGTAATTGTCCGGTCGTGTGCAGTGACTCGAGTTCTTTTCCTGAAGTCGCACAAAACGCAGCAGAATATTTTAACCCTTTAGATGTCGACGATATGACTCATAAAATTTTAAGAGTTATACAAGATAAAAATTTACAGGAGAGTCTCAAGTCAAAAGGCACAGAACGAGCTAAATTTTTCAGCTGGGACAAAGCCGCAAGGGAGACTCTAGACTGTTACAAATTCGCAAAAGAGGTGTGATTAAATGATTCAAACCAGCCCAGTACAAATTATAGACACAAAAATTAATCCCGAAGTTCACAAGACAGCCGAGGCCAAGAAACTTAAAGAAACTTGTCAGCAATTCGAGTCGCTCTTATGGGCAAAATTATGGAAGGATATGCGGAAAACTGCGATGGAAATCAGCGGCTCCGATAAAAAGCACTGGCATCAAATGGAAGAATTATCGCTAGAAATGGCAAGTGATGATTTAGTTGCTCGTTCAGAAGGGGCGGGACTCTGGAAAATGTTATATGACAGCATGATCGGTAAAGTCGCAGCAGACCAGGAAGCCCGCGAAAGACAAGAAGCCGACAATAACGCAGCTCATTTAGACGTTCAAGCATAAAAAAATTTGTTCCCTGTTGAATGAAATAATCTCAATCAGCAGGGAATTTATTATTTTGCTGAAAAAATTTTAGTCAAGCCTGTCCGAAGTCCCTTTACCGAAAATATTATCAATTGCCTCGCGCGCTTGTCTTTTTACGTTCTCGTCAACATACATTTGTGCTAAAATAAAGCAGCAGCAATAGCTCCTAAATCATCAGTAAATCCTACAAACGGCGTAAAATCAGGTATAAGATCAATCGGCGAAATAAAATATCCCAGTGTCGCAACAATAGCCGCTTTTATGTGCATT
>CAJOEQ010000115.1 GCA_905233515.1 uncultured Synergistales bacterium | reverse complement strand
GAAAATGGAATTTATTTTTGTTATATGCCTGCAAAGATAAAGAAATTAAGAAAGAAATTTATAATATTATTCTTGATGAGCTTTACGAAATGTCAAGTGTTAAGAAAATTTTAAAGCTGCTTGACTCTAACACTGACAGAAAAGAAATCGAAGTGTCTGATTTTATAAATCAAATTCTTGACGCAGCAGAAGAAGACATAAAGAGACACAAGCCCTCAGGCATTATCACTCGAATATTTAATAAATTTTTCGGCGAAAATAATAAAAGCGATGATGTTTAAGCTGGACGATTCGAAATATTCGCCGTTTGGAGGGATCATTAATTAGACATGGGCGAAATAATAGCATTTATAATAGTTTTAGCAATAGTAATAAAAATTTTAGAATTGGCTTGGCTGCTTATAGAAAATATTTTATGGCCTCTGGGAATATTTTTAGCTGAATTAATAGCAGCAGGGAGTGTAATATTTGCGCTTGGAATTTCGTTAAAGGCTTTCTATACTGCAGTGCGTGAAAATATTGATTCGTACAAGACATATACTGACAAAAACACTCGTAAACCTGCAGGAGTCAAACGAGGTTATTTTTTCGGGCCTGGCTTTCATCAGCTTAAAATGATATGGAAGACTTCATTTACAAAACTTTTTGAAGCAAGCAATAAAATATCTGCATGGGCAAAATCTTCTATAGTTCACGGCTTTATTATATTTTTCCTGCATGACTTATGGATTTATATATTCTGGCTTGTCTCAGTTCCTAGTATTTACATATTCGGCTCTATATGGACATTTATATTCTGCGCTCTGTCATCGATTATATTACTAGTCGGAGGAGTTTTTTTCTTTACATGTTTTAGTTTATTATGGCTTGCTGATAGATTATCGATACAAAGCAGATGCCCGGAATGCAAACATGTCTCAGTAGTTCCGTTATTTCAGTGTCCATCATGCGGAGAAATTCACGAAAATTTAACACCGGGCCCATATGGAATATTTCGAGTCAAGTGTTCATGCGGTAAATATCTGCCTGCTACAGTTTTCAACGGTAGAAATAATTTAGCAGCTTTATGCCCTGTCTGTAAAAATCCTCTTGTCTGCGGATATGCTCAGCAATTTGGAATTCAGACAGTAGGCAATACTTCATCAGGTAAGACTACATTTATAAATGCATTCTTTCATGAGTATAAAAATTTTTTGCCGAAAAATATAAAATGCAGCTTTTACCCTGAAGATGATTTTAATAAACTTGATTTAGATTTTAACAAGGGATTAAGCACTTCTACGACTGAACATAACGCCATTATGTACAGCATAATTCATAAAATCCCGTATCATGCTCCGTATCAGCTTAGTTTTTACGATATAGCAGGCGAATCATTTCAAAATATAAATTCAGGTTCAGGGCAGCAAATGCAATTTAAATACTCTGAGGGCATAATATTAATCACAGATCCTGAAAATCCTGTGTCAAAATCTGAAGAAGGGATCTCGTCATTTATTTCCGAGCATAAAAAGTTAAAGGGTTTGAGTCAGGACACTTTAAGCGATACGCCGGCTGCTGTTGTTATATCTAAAGCTGATTTATTCAAGAATGAATTTTCTTCAGGATTTCAAGACGAGGACTCATGCAAAAATTTTTTAATTAATCACGGCTTCAATCCCGTTATAAATCTAATCGAGGCAAATTTTAAAACTATAAAATATTTCGCAGTAAGTGCCATGGGACATAAAAACGATAATACTGCATATACTCCAGAAGGCGTAAAAGAGCCTGTCTTATGGCTTATGGAAAATGGGAAGTCGTTAATAAATAAAGTCATTCGCGGCGAAATTTCTTTATCAGATAAATTCAATTTTACATTTAGGCGGGTTATTATATTTATTCCTTCTATTATAATATCAGCTTTCTTAATTTGGAGTTTATATCTCGTTCCATGGTCTAAAATGTGGGCGGCGATTGTGAAGCCTATTAAAGCAGCAAGTAATCATGTCGCAAATATTAATATAGAATTATCAAATTTTGTCCCTCAGGAAATCAAGGAAATTGCATTAAATAATAATAATAATAATAATAATAATAATAATAACGAGAATAACGGCCCTTTAGCAACAGCAGGACGAGCTCAGAAAAATAATAATAATAATAATAATCTTGCAAGAAATAATAATAATAATAATCCCCCTGCAAAAAAAGAAAATATAATTTTATATCATCCGGCTTCTACTCTAGGCACGCGCGTAAATTTGAGAAGTTCACCATCTACACAATCAAATATTTTGACACGTCTTGACGAGGGAGTCCCTATAGATATAATTCAAAGCACAAATAAGAACGACGGCACATGGTATCTAGTTAAGACTCAAAGCGGTCAAGGCTGGATTAACGGGAAATACGTACAAAGACGCTTAGGCAGCAAAGGATCTCACGGCGGGGATTTCATGCAAATAAAAGGTACTAACGTAAATTTAAGAAGTTCACCTAATGCAAGATCTTCAAGAGTAGCTGTTTTGAATACCGGCAATCTTGTCGAAGTAGTAGACCGCAAAAGTGCATGGGTTCAAGTATATACTCTGAAAGGCGAAAAAGGCTGGATATATTCAAAATATGTTGTAAATCGCAGTTATTAAATTTTTCTAGAGAGAGTCAATAAATAAAAAGGGAGTACAAGCGAAAAATTTTGCACTCCCCGAAAAAATTTTTAACGTTTCTTAAGATTTGCTAATAATCCCATCATGATAATTAAACCTGCGACGCTCAAGCCCACATTACAGCCGCCGCTTGAACCTTTAGAAATAATATCTATTACAGAGTCTTCATCTTTTGTGAATTTAAGTCCGAATAAAGACTCGTAGTAATTGCCTTCACTGTCTCTATAAGCATATCCCTTATTATTCTCGTCTAATAATTCATCCGGTAAATATTTATCTTTATCATAGCCGGCTACGTCATTGCGAGAAATACAATTTGCGTTCTCGTCTACAGCGATAACAGAGTCATTTTTCGGCAATGTCAACGGCAATACACCCGTCGGACTGTAAACTCCTGTCATAACGTCAATAACTGCATCAGTGAAAGTGTCAAATCCCACTGTTAAAGCGTCAACGTAAGGCTCTACATTGCCCATCATCCAAGGTAAAGTAATATTTACGTTCGCGATTACAAGTCCGCCGTTAGAGTGTACAATATTTGCAATCTCTGCAATTTTTGCCGCGTCTTTTAAGGTCGTCTCTTCATGTGTCGAGTCAATAGGTGCGCCCGTTGTAGTGTCTACATCGGAAACAGTTTTACCGTCGCAAATGTCAAGTTCCAAATATCCCGCAGTAGCTGAGAAATACTGACCTGATGCAGGATTAATAAAGAATATCGCGTAATCAGCCTCGTTATAATCTTCTGTTATAGTCATGCCGCGATTCGTAAAAGTTGCTTTAAGAGCTGTTAAAGCGTCTTCTGTGTCGCCTTCTTTGTTGAAGAAATTAATATAAACTTTTTTGTCTTCTAATTTTTCGCTGGTCAATGGGAGAGTTTTATTTGCATTCTTTAAGAGTACGACTGATTTTTGATGAGCTTGATAAACTCTTGAGTCATCACGTGCCTTCTTAACTGCTGCATTTGCCTCGTCAAGATCTCTATAAGGATTCTCAAATAGTCCAAGCAAAAACTCTTCTTTGAGCAAACGCCCGGCGGCCTCATCGATTCGCGATTCTTTTAATATATGTCGTTCGTTGCTGTCTTGAGCTATAAAATCAGCTGAGAGACTCCGGAGATATGCCGTCTTGAGTGCTGTTGTATTAGTTGGTCCCGAAATAACATCAGTTCCCGCGTTGAGTGCATAAGCTGCTTGGACTCCCTCGTCAAATTGCTGCATTCCCCAAGCCATGTTGCCTAAAATTCCCGTGTCTGAATTTACGTAGCCTTTATGACCAAGTTTACCGCGTAATAATTCAGTGATAAAAAATTTGTTATAGGCAAATCCTACAGCCTCGCTTAAATCTAAAGTCATGCCGTCATAAGTCTGAGTCGCGCTCTTAGCTCCATAGGGTTTTGCATAATACGGCATTATTGAAGATACGTTATTATCAATAGCTGCCTTAAAAGGTGGAAGATGATATTTTTCAAGCGATCCCTCAGTCGGATAAGGATTCCACTGACCTAATGAATAATGAGGATCGAATCCGTTTTCACGCGCACCGCCTCCGGGGAAGTGTTTAATTGTTAGAGCTACACCGTTTGATTGAAGTCCGTCGCTGCTGCCCTGAAAGCCTCGAACTAACCGGCCTATAGCGTCTGCAACAAAGTCAGGACGTTCGCCCAATGTGCCATAACCGCGCTGCCATCGTGGATCAGTTACTACATCAGCCATATACATGTAACCTTTTTTGATTCCTGAAGCGTCCCACTCAGTTCGTGATATTTCCGCAAAATCCGTGATTAATTGAGCGTCTCCGCTGTTGTTAATATCGCCTAAAGCCGCCGCAGCAAGTCCCAAAGTTCCCGGCCATGTCGAGAAAATACCTGATGCGTCATTCATTCCGAAAGTCATTTCTCCGTTTTCATTGCGGCTGTTAGAGACTATTACGACGGGGATTCCGTGATCTGTGCTTTCTGCAACCTGCTGCATTGCGTTATTCCACTGTGCAATTTGATCCGGTGTAGGATTCTGACGTAATATAAATCTGCGTAAACAAAGATTCATAATAGCTTCAGTCGTGCCGTAAACTGTTGTCGTTCCAAATATAGAAGTTTTTTCGCCGCTCACTTCGTCTAATAGGCCGTCCATTGAAGTATCTGATTTATTTTCCGTGTAAATGCCGGGGCTTCTGTCTCCTATTATTAACAAGCCGAGTTTTTGATCAATTGTCATTTTTGAGATTAAATCTTTTACACGTGAGTCAACATCAAGCTCCCAGTTTTCGAAATCATCAAGTTCGCCGTTACCATTTGAATCGCGATAATATTTGCCGTTTACGTTGATTACTGATTTAACAGTAGTTCCGATAGTCGGCCCGTTTTGATTCGTAGTAAAAGTAGGCTTGATATAGTGCTGTTCGTCAGCAGCTTCGGAAGTGTTAGAAAGACCACTCAAGAAAATTGCGCTAATTAAATAAATAGTGTTTCATAATAGTTTTAAACCTTCCTATTACTATTGTATTTTGCTGTATTTATTTTTTAACACATGAAATTTTTTGAGTCAAGCATTAAATTTCGATAATTTTATAGCCGCAGACATTAAAAATTTTTGTACCTGACTCGTGTAAATACTCTTTTTTGATTCTGGTGTAATTCGTGTGAATATGTCCGTGAAGCATGTATTTAGGCTTGTATTTATTAATTATCGCGTTGAAAGTCTCAAATCCTGAATGCGCGAGATCCTGCAAATCTCCGTAATTTTTTGCGGGTGAATGAGTTACTAGAATGTCAAAGCCCCTATTAAGCCATAAACGCGGCAAAATTTTAAGAAATCTAATTTTCATTTCGCGTTCAGTGTACATATTTCGCCCCTGCCTGTAACGCATTGAACCGCCCAGCCCTAAGAATCTCAAGCCGCCAATTTTATAAATTTTCCCGTCTATACAAATCCCCCCTTCTGCTCCTGAATTATCGTGATTCCCGAAAACGTACAAAAGAGGAGCGTTTATCATTGTCAGCAAAAATTCTAGATACTCATTTTTTAGATCACCGCAAGAAATTATTAAATCAATCCCGCGCGCGATATTTTTAACGCGTTCACTCCATAAAAAATTATTCTCTTCGTCACTGACAGCTAGAATTCTCACAGCATTTCACAAAATTTTTTGAGTCTGGCAATTAAATTTAAATGTCCCGGCCAAATTTGGCTTAAATTTTCGCGTATTGTCTCGTCAGAATCATTTAACAGGCTTTCAGGCTCAAATTTTTCTGCATAAATCATGAAAGCATCACCGAACATTAAAGCCGTATTACCCCCGCAGTGTTCAGAGTAAAGCCGTGAGAAATTATAAAATGCCGACTTCAGCGAGAGAATTATATCATCAGGCCACCGAGTAATTAAATCCATTTTGAATAACTCAGCAAGTTTTGAGTAACAACCTTCACTAGAAAAATAAATCCCGTAAATTCCTGTGCAGTCAAAAAATTTCAAGAATTCCCCGTAAATTTTCGCTTCTTTTGACGAGTTATTATCAGGCGGCAAAATTCGAATCACATCGGCTAAAATATCGGGCTGTTCTAAATATTTCAGGACTGAAACGCGCTTATTTCCTTCTGAGATATAAAATCTTCCCATGAACTCACACGCTTTTACAGGGTCTTGGATTCCTTCATTTTCCTGATAGTCGAGTACGTGAATCCATTTCGCCGCAAATTCTGACTCATCAGAGAGAAGGGGCATATAATTTTTTGCAAAAGATTCTTGACGGCCTTTTGTGAGAGTCCCGCAGATTAAATAAATAGGAATCTCGCAAATTCCGATATTCTCTTCTTTGAGAGTTGACCTGTTTATTAGCATCTCATCAAGTGCCGGCAAATATGGATATCTCCCGCGAGTTATCTCGTGTCTATATGACTGAAGAGCTAATTTTCTTGCTTTCTCGTAATCTGTCAGACTCATAATCTTTCTAATTTAAATATGTAAGATTCATAATCGCCCTTAGGCATTCCCAGCGGTAAACCTGAATCCATTAAAATATTTGATGAATAAATTTTCCCGCTTGAAATATCTTTATAGAAAACTCCGCTTGTTAGACCTCGAGGCGTGATATAAATTACCGGCATATTTCCGTGATTTTGAAGTATTACAGCGTTAATAATTGCTTTGCTGCCGTCTTTAGATAGATACTCCCACGCGCAAAAATTTTCGTTATCGCCGCTGAGTCTATAATAAAGCCCATCATTAATAATTTCACGGTCGATTTTGTATTGCTGGATCTGGGTAAAAATTTCTTTTTCCTGCTCGTCAGTGAGTGCTAAAGGGTTAAGCTCATAGCCAAATGCTCCAGTCATTGAGACAAGATAACGAGTCTTTAACGGCGTAATTCTTCCTGTCTGATGATTCGGACATGTTGAGACGTGCGCGGAAATTGTACTAATGGGATAACCGAAAGAAGTGCCGTAGTGAATGCTCAAGCGGTCAAGCGCGTCTGTATTATCTGAACACCAAATTTGCGGAGTGTAATATAACATTCCTGAATCAAAACGCCCGCCGCCTCCTGCACAGCCTTCAATCAAGACATCAGGATAACGAGAAGTAATTTTCTCAAGAATTTCATACAAGCCGAGCATATATTTATAAGTTAATTTGCCGTTATTGCCCTTGTGTGAGTACATTTCAGAAATTGAGCGGTTATAATCCCATTTTAAATAAATTACGCCTTGATTTAAAATATCACTGATTGAATTAATTATATATTCTCTAACATCAGGACGCGACAAATCTAGCACTAATTGATTCCTGCCAAGTACCGGCTTTTCACCGGGGATAATCATAGCCCAGTCTGAATGCTCACGAAATAAATTACTGTCTTCACTTATCATTGCAGGCTCAACCCATAAACCGAATTGCAAGCCTAGAGAGTTTATTTTTTTAACGAGTTCACCGAGTGTGCAGCCGAGTTTTGACTCATCAGCCCGCCCATCTCCTAACGCTCTAAAATCGTCATTTCTATTCATAAACCAGCCGTCATCAAGCACAAGCATATCAACACCCAAATTTTTCGCGCTTTCTGCAAGTTCGAGAATCTTTGCGCCGTCAAAATCAAAATATAGAGCCTCCCACGTGTTTAATACTATAGGACGCGGAGAATTCTTATATTTACCTCTGCAAATATTTTCGCGTATACATGAGTGCAAATTATGAGAAATTTTCTCGAGTCCTTCATTGCTGAATGACATAATAATTTCAGGTGCTGTGATTTCTTCATTAGTGCCGAGTTCGTACGAAAATTTTTCTTGAGCAAGTCCCATCATTAAACGAGTCTGATTATATTGATCCCGTTCGACTTCTGCACAAAATCCGCCGCTGTAACAAAATTGCATAGCCCAGCATTTGCCGTGATTCTCTGTTGTGTCATGTTCAGCTAGAATTATAAACGGGTTATACTGATGAGAAGACATCCCGCGCCGGCTCCCGATTGAGAATAAACCGTGTTGAATTTTTTGACGCTGAAAATTTCTCTCCATTGCGTGACGACCGTAAAAAGTTATTAAATCAAAATCTCCGTGAGTGAAATCTAAGCATGAACTATATAATTTCTCGATTGTAAAAATTTTTGTCCCGGTATTCTTAATAATTGCGCTGCGAGTG
>CAJOEQ010000114.1 GCA_905233515.1 uncultured Synergistales bacterium | reverse complement strand
CCGGCCATGACGCTGAACTCGTTAAAAATTTATATTCTTTATGGCTTGACTGGGACAAACGAAATAAAAACGGTCTGGGAGATCTGCCCGAATTAATTAAGGAAATTGAGGCAATAAAGACTCTTGACGATTTAAGCGAGTTTTTCATGTCTGAGACTAGTTTTTATAATGGCTTAGTGATTGCAGATTTCGGGCTTGGCCTCGATAACAAGGACTCAGAATCTTATAATCTCGAATTATCCCCGACCGGTTTATCACTGGGTGACTCGGCTGAATATAAGACTCTTTCTAAGAATGGAGAACGCACGAAAAAATTTAATGACTCAGTGTCAAGTTATATGCTTAAGCGTTTAGGCTATGACGAGTCAAAAATTTCTGAAATTATCTCGATGGCCTTTGAGTTTGAGGCAAAAATTGCTCCGTCTATGATGAATATAAACGAGCTTGAATCACCTGAAGCAATCAAGAAGACTTATAACCCGTTGAGTCTTGAAGAGTTGCGCGAGAAGTCAAAAATATTTCCTTATGCTGAAATTATAGAATTTTTCTCGGCAAAATCTAATTTAATGAATTTGCAGCAGCCCGAATGGTTGAAGGCTTTAAATGATTTATACACGAGCGAAAATTTAAATTTAATCAAGGCATATTTAATCAGGAATCTTGCAAATTCTTACATGGGCAAAATTGACGAGGCGGCATATAGAGAACTGCAAAAACTTGCTAACGAGCGCAACGGCACAACAGGTAATAAGCCCGATAACGAGCTTGCTGCGGATTTTGTACACGGTCGGCTTTCTGTTCCATTGTCAAAAATTTATGTCACAAAATATGTCAGCGAATCAACTAAACACGAAATCGAGCAAATTATACGCGATACTGTAAAATTTTATCGAGAAATGTTAAAGTCTGAAAAATGGCTCTCTGAGCAAACTCAAGCAAAAGCAATCGAGAAACTTGACTCAATGCGGTTAAATTCTGCTTATCCTGATAAATGGGTAGATTATTCGGAGCTTTCTATAAATCCTAATGGGACATTTTTAGAGGCACTTGACTCGCTTAGAAAATTTTATGTCAAGAAATATTTTTATGAGCGTCTCAATACAAAAGTAGATCACGATTTATGGATTTCAGATGTTGCTACTGCAAATGCTTATTATAGGCCGTCGGAGAATTCTATTAATATAATCGCGGGGATTCTGGGCGGGGATTTCTATAATTCTTCAATGTCCTATGAGCAGAAACTCGCAGCCATCGGGATGGTAATAGGCCATGAAATTTCACACGCTTTTGACACTCGCGGCGCGCAATTCGACAAAACAGGCAACATGATTACATGGTGGACTGAAGAAGATCTCAAAAATTTTCAGGAACGCGCAAATAATCTCATAAAATATCTAAGCTCGTTTAAAGTCGATGACTCCGGAAATAATTATAACGGCGCACTTGTTCAAACAGAGACTATTGCGGATATGGCCGGAATTAAAGCAATGTTAGGGATCGCGGCAAAAAATAAAGATTTTGACTACGACAAATTTTTTAGACAGTACGCTAAAATCTGGAAATTAATAGAGACCCGCGAAAGAATGGACAGTGTATTAAAATTTGACGTGCACGCCCTGCCTTATATACGAGTAAACGCAATAATTCAGCAATACCCGGAATTTTACGAGACTTATAATATTAAGCCCGGTGATGGTATGTATTTAGAGCCGGATTCAAGAGTCGCAGTCTGGTAAAAAAATTTTTTCGCATAACAATAAAATTATTAATAATATACTGAATTTCACTCTCTTGAATTAAAAAATTTTATGCTAGAATTCGTTAATCCAGGAGGTGAATTTTTTTATGAACAGAATTATAACGATAGGGCGTGAATTTGGCAGCGGTGGGCGTGAGATTGGCCGAAAACTTGCTGATATTCTCGGAGTCGCTTATTATGACCGCGAAATTATTTCAGAAATAGCAAAGCGCACTTCCCTATCAGAAAAATATGTTCAGAACGTCGCCGAACATAAGCCAATAATCCCGTTTCCTATTCATACCGGCAGAACTTTCTGGGCGGTGATTCCCGATTATAATCAATCAGTCCAGCAAGAACAGCATAATATAATTAAGGAAATGGCCTCAAAGTCTGATTGCATTATCGTGGGACGCGGTGCAGATTATATTTTGCGCGAATTAAAGCCGTTCAGATTATTTATTTATTCGGACATGAACAGCAAAATTTTACGCTGCAAGAATAATAATATTTCAAACGATTACGAGAAGGGCGCGGGCATGTCAGAAAGCGAACTCACAAAGAGAATCGAGCAAATTAATAAATCTCGTGCTGATTATTACGAGTTCTACACCGGTCAGAAATGGGGAGATAAAGCTAATTACGATATTTGTATTAATACAGCAAAGATAGAACCTGCTAAAATAGCTGAGTTTGTTTCTAAAATTTGCTAGAATCTATATATAATAATAATCAATTCTTTATTCTTTATCTTACACGAGGAGATGAATACATTGCAAAATTATTTAGATGTCCTTGAAAAGGTCGAAGAAACTGGAGCAAAAGCCTGGCTTGTAGGTGATACAGTTCGAATGATTGAAATGGGTATGCAGCCCGAAGTTATTACACTTGCTGTAGATACTGATGATATGTACTCAATATTAAAGATTCTCGGCAATGGTACAGTTGATTCACGCGGGCCGTATCCTGCATTGCGCGGTGAAATTCTCGGAGTTCCCTTCAGGGCGTTCGGTCTCAGAGGCTCAACAATTGAGGAAGATTTATCATGCCGCGATCTAAGCATTGAAGCTATTGCTATACGTTCAGACGGCGGAATGATTGACCCGTTCGGAGGAAGATTTGATATTCGCAATAGAGTTATTAGACTCACCGGTGATAATGTAGAATTAATCGAGTCTGACCCTTTGCGAATCTTGAGAATATTACGTTTTGCAGCTGAATTTGAGATGGATATTTTCTGGAAGACTGATACGGACGTGCGGAAATTTTTAGATGTCCACGCAGATAGAATGAATGATATTCCGCAGGAACGCTGGGGACGTGAAATAATGAAGGGTCTTGTCAGGCGGCCTCATAGATTCATAAAAATGTGTAATGATTATAGATTATTGCCTTATTTCCTGAAGGAGCTTGACGACTTGAAATATATTCCCGATGGTAAGGGCAGCAATTTATATGAACATGTCATGAAAGTTTTGCAAGTTATTGAGTCTCGTCTTGACACTGATAAATTAATGCAGAGTGAGTCTTTTGTCTTGGCCGGATTATTTCAGTATATAGGCACTAAGACTCTTGACGGCTCTGACCGCACAAAATTGACTGACAGGCGCATTACTGATTATATGACTCGCTGGAATATCCCTTCAGAGACTATTGATGAAGTAATTGCTACGATTGGGAGCTATAAATCTTTCTATGAGCCGGTATCAGAAAAGAAATTCTGTGAAGATGTATTAGAGTTCTCACGTTATGCGATTGAAGTAGCGTTACAATTTTCTAAATGTGTCGCAGTCGCAGGAGGTTTCAGAGAAAAATACAGCGATGTCCTTGAGAATAATTCATGGAATTTAAATCAGGTCTTACGCAGATTTAATAATGTAATGCTGCAAACTCAAGGATCTTCACGTTATATGACTGGACGCGAGGTCATGAGCCTTCTTAATATGAAACCGGGACGCAGAGTCGGTGAATTGCTTGAGGGGCTTGATATGGCCGTCGGTACAGGAAAAGTAAACAGCCGTGCAGGTGCTGAAGCGTGGCTTAAGGAACAAATCGCGTGAATGACACTATAGCGGCAATTTCTACGGCGTTAGGTGAAGGAGCAATCGCAATTATACGAGTCTCCGGCCCTGACGCTTTTAATATTTCCGAGAAAATTTTGACTCGTAAAGATTTTAATATTTCAGGCAAATTATATTTAACAAGTTTATTAGACGAGTCAGAAAATATTATAGATAGAGTCTTAGCTGCTAGATTTTATGCTCCTAACACGTACACGGGCGAAAATTTAGCAGAGATTCATACTCACGGCGGTATATTAATTGCTAGATTATGCCTTGATTTACTGCTGAAAAATGGAGCAAGACTCGCTAATCCCGGCGAATTCACAAGACGAGCTTTTATTAATGGCCGTATTGATTTATCGCAGGCAGAAGGAGTCCTAAATCTCATAAAATCCCGCAGTATTGAAGCTCTTCACGCCGCAGCAAGGACTCTCAACGGGGAATTATCAAGAATAGCGCGCAAGATTCACGACGAAATATTAAACCTTCAGGGCAGTATAGAAATCGGCTTAGACTTCCCAGAAGGTGAAATTTACGAGAGCGATATTTTATCACGGCTT
>CAJOEQ010000113.1 GCA_905233515.1 uncultured Synergistales bacterium | reverse complement strand
CCGCTGCTGCCATTATCCCGCGATTTGTGCTGAATCTCGGCATTTGCTATATTTCTTGTAGTTCGCAATATCAAGCCCCATATATATGGGAAGGGATTCTTATATTTGCAGATTTCAGCAATTATATATTTTCGCGCTATAAAATAACTTGTCAGGTGAATATTTGCGGGCTTCCCGACGAGACTCGAGAGCATGAAATTATTTAACGCTGTACCAAATTTACGGAAAATATTGTCTTTACGCTCGATATATTTGCCGTAAACTGCGTCAAAGCCTTCTTTGAGTTTATCAAGCAAAATAAATGTCTCACTAACTGGAGTCTGGCCGTCGTCATCAAGAGTAACTACATAATCACCGCTGCAAATATTATAGCCTGCCATTAATGCGGAGTGCTGACCGAAATTTTTAGCGAGATTAATTGCTTTCACGTGTTGAGTGTCTGACTCGTAAATTTCGCGTATCTTGTCCCAGACTCTATCAGGTGAGCAGTCATTTACTAAGATAATTTCATAGTCATAATTATTTCGCGATGACATGAGCGATTTTATATCATTCACGACTGAATTAATGCTGTTTTCTGACCTATAACACGGTATAACAAACGATAATTTTTCCATAACTATATAAATTTGCTTTCTTAAATTTTCCGAGAAATTAATTAACGCTTATTATATCAAGTTTATTTATTATTCACGCAGGATACTATAAACAAACATAATATTTATAAGCACAAAAAAAAGCCTCCCCGCCAATCAGCGAGAAGGCATAATTATAAAATTTTATTGCTTTAATCCGCTGAATGGGTAACGATCACGAGTAAATTTCATACTTCTTGCATTTACTTCCCATTCCAAATCTCTAGCAACACCGCACGTAAAGTGAAAGCTCATTCTATGTGTACCAATAGCAGGAATGGTTGTAGCGTCTCGCCTTTCATCATGGGTATTCTCTGCAATGACTTGTACATGACAAAAAACTTCGTCATCAGTTGTCGTAAATGAAGGATATCTATGTTTGCCTGCAAATTGCTTTATCTTGTAGTGAAAATTATTCCCGCTATCAATATCTGATGTAACAGCCGGACTCACAAAGAAATGACGTATACCAACTTGACCGCCGTTATAGCCATAAGGTTTGTAAAGAATATTTGTTGTGCTGGAGGCTTTAATATCGTCATCCTGCGCTGACATGAGCATTCTATAGAAAACATAGCGATCTCCGATTACTTTTAGATCTTTATTCAGCTTTAACACGTCATTATGCAAATTCTGCAGAGTCTGGGCGTTGCTTTCCAAGAATAAAACATTACTTTGTGTAGTAACTGTATTATTAATATTATCATGTCTACGGCGATACCCATTTTTGACTTCTGAATCCATAGTCGACGCATCTAAATCGGCGATGACATTATAATAAGACTTCATTGTTAATAAATCTTTATTGAAGTTCATAATTTTTGTTGAATGTGCCGGATTAATTGGGACTAATCCCTCATCGTTCGAAGCTAACATTTTTTCAAAAACTGGAGTCAAAAGACGATAACGCTTTAACATTACATAAGTAGGATGGAAATTTTCAGGTGAAGTACCCTTTAATTTTTCTCTGAATTCAGAAAGAGCACTCGCAACCCTGCTTATATCCTTAGTCGATTCTGTTTTCACGCCGTTTGCGTCTATTCCTGCAGTCTTGATTTGAATATCAACTGCCGCATTATTTTGCATCAGAAAATCTTTTGTCTTATTCCCAACATCTGCATTTGCTGCATTTTCTGAAGAATTAAATGATGCAGAAAGGTGCGATTTAACTTTATCAAGCTGTTCAGTTGTCTGTGTCGTTATCTGAATAAATGCGTCAAAAGTCCCGCCGTATTTATAGCCTCCTACGAAATAATCGCCGAATTCATTTCTGAACTCCTTTGAACCTTTTTGATTTAACATAGTCTGCCCGACTCCGTTAAGTTTATATTCTGAGTTCTTAAGCATTCGATATTTAGACTCGACTTCTTCATAATGAATTACTAGTGTCGTTGAAGTTAACCCGAATTTGAACGAACTTTCACCGGAATAGCCGGCACTGAATCCAAATCCTCCGAGCTGAAGTGAAGAATCTACTGTTGTACTAGAAAGTTTTTCGCGGTCTTCCTGAGATGATACAAATGTTGTCTTGTAGAGAGATTTAACTCTTCTTCTTTTAGGGAGCGGCAAATCGTCCTCGTCCATTTCTAGAGCGTCATTCTGTGTTTTAGTACCAGTTATAGCAAAAAATCCCGCTCCAAGTTTGAATTTATCAGCATAAACTAATCCGTATATTTCAGATGGAATCATTGTGCTGTTGGGATCTGCTGCAATTTCTAAATTTGATAAAGAGACTCGGCTTAAATTTGCGGTTTCTGCTTCTTCCTGCGTCTCAATATAGTCATCAAAGATTCCATAATATTGCTTTATTTTACGCAGGCAGTCTAAATAAGCATTCACCGGGTCGATCTCAACGTTTAAAACTGTCTCGATTAATTCCCCGTTCTGATCTTCTGAAATATCGGTCTCTTCTTGATTAATTAAGCCGTGTAATGCTTCGTTATATGCGTCTACCAGTGCCATTATATCAGACATTTTTATAGTTGCGCTTAGATTTCCTTCTTTGTCCTGAAATTTATAGCGCGTGAAATAACCGGCCTCGCCGTTGTCATCATTACGCATTTCTTCATAAACGAAAAGTGTTACATTTTCTTCTACAACATCGGGAGAAACTGACTGACATAAATTTATAGTATAAGAACCTGTTTCAGCAGGCGTAAACGTAAAGCACATCATATAAGGATTATCGAGCGGATAAACTGAAAGCTCAATTACGTCATCACTGAGTTCGCTTGTTTCAGGATCAAGAAAATTTAACGAATCGCCTTCAGGATTAATTATCTCAACCGCAGGAATAATATTTCCTATAGGAGAGTCATAATATTCCCCTTTAGAAATTTCAACGGTGTATTCAGTCCCTGCTGACAAATCCATTACAAAAGAGTCAAAAGAAACTTCATTTCTAATAGATCTCAATCTCTTGAGATAATGGCGTGAAGGTATAGAAATTTTTTTGTCCTGAATTAAATCATCTTTTCCGTAAGATACTCGCTCAACGTCATCAAAATCTAAAATATTAATTACTCCGTCTCCGTCAGTATCGTAATCTTCATCAAGAATAGAATAGTCTTGAGTAGTCCCCCCTCCTCCTCCGTTATCTATTGTATTAAATGAACCGCCGCCGCCACCGCAGCCACTTATACCGATAACTGCAAAAGCTATCAGCATTAACAAAACAAGAACTCGAAAATTTTTGATACACATAAAATGATAACCTCCTGACAAAAATTTAAGCTATTTTATCATGTTATATTTATTACTATAAATAAATGAATGAAATAATGTGAGAATGTGAGAATGAAAAGAGAATTTGCCGCCGAATGATGAGTGACAGACGACGGCATGAAGAAATTTTCTAGAATCCTAAGCTCTTAAGCCATGAGTCAATATTATTTTTTGCGCTGTTAAGATTATTTTGTGCAGTTGCTCCCCTCATAGCAAGACCCTTTAATACTTGTGAACCTTTTGCGGCGCGTTCGATATTTCTATCAGTCCGAGTCATTCCGCTGCCTTCATGAGTGCAGAAGGGTATAATTTTCTTGCCTTCCCAGTTATGAGCCTCTATAAAAGTATATAAGCACATCGGCAAATCTCCCCACCAAATTGGATAACCCATAAAAATTGTATCGTATTCGCTTATGTCCTTATCTTCAAGAAATGCGGGGCGTGCGTTGTTATTCAGCTCTTTTTTTGCAAGATCAATACAAGCGTCATAATCTGCAGGATATTTTTTTGCGGGCTTAAGCTCAAATAAATCTGAGCCGGTTTTTTCTGCTATATATTCAGCTAAAATCATAGTATTGCCCTTAAGAATATAGCCGACTTGATAATTTTCATCAGCACGAGAAAATACTAAAACTAAACTTTTAGCACTGGCCGCACTAGCTGAACACGCTAAAACAAGAATAATTAATAATGATATAAAAATTTTGTTCATTAAAAAATTTCCTCCTGATAAATAAGTTAACATATTATAAACTGTTAGAGTTTACTTCAAGTCAAGACAAGTATATAAAAATTTTGTTGATTTATTTGCCTGCTCAAGCATTTGAAAGAGTCCCTCGTTTTATCGAGTAGTGCCCACCTGCCCGCCCCCCCGTAATTTATCGCTCGTTCGTATATAAAAATTTTGCAGCTAATTTCTCATTCCCGAAAAAGTTTATATGCAAATATGAAGCTAATAAATTTTCACTCGCATAGCCGCAATTATAAATATTCCCAGTTTTCGGCCTCGTGAACTCAAACGCG
>CAJOEQ010000112.1:4042-9528 GCA_905233515.1 uncultured Synergistales bacterium | reverse complement strand
TGCTCCCGAAATTGGCCGAAGCTGGAATCGAATTTCATAATCATGCTCAAGTCGTGAATCTCTTAACAAATGACGGCAAAATTGAGGGCTTTACAGTAATAGAGAATAATAATGAGCCTTATAACGTTTACGCGCCAATTGTAATAGCCTCATGGGGAGGAGTCGGAAATCTGCTCGGCACTTCAACATATCCCGATGACGTAAAGGGCAATACTCTAGGAATGGCAAAAAAGGCCGGCGCAAAACTCGTTGACATTGAATTTATAGAATTTGAGCCTATGGTCATGATGTCGCCCCCCGGTGCAATTGGTGAACCCTGCCCGACTGCAATGTTAGGTGAAGGCGGTTATTTACTGAATTCCGACGGAGAGAGATTTTTGCTTGAAGTAAGACCTCAGGGAGAAGCAGGCGCGCCGAAATCACTAATTAATCACGAAATCTGGAAACAAGTAGCAAAAGGTAAGGGCAACCCTCACGGCGGAATCTGGGTAGACTTGAGACACATAGATATAAATATTCTTAAGGCTTATCCATGGTTCTATAATAGATTGATTCACAGCGGCTGTGATCCAAAGAAAGAATTATTAGAAGTCGGGCCCATGCCTCATAGTTTTTCAGGAGGAATCAAAATCGACAGCAATTACGAGTCAGACGTTAAAGGACTTTACGCAATCGGTGAGGCTTGCGGGGGAATTCACGGGGCTTGCAGGTGTGCAGGAAATGCGGCGAGTCAAGCAACTTTATCGGGCTTATTATGCGCTGAAGGAATTATGAGAACTGGCGAATTTGACCGCGAAATTTCAGAATCTCCAGTAAAATATAATCGTGATGACTCAGTCCGTGAAAAATATCTAGCTGAACTACAAAAAATTGCCGGGCATTCACTCGGAGTATACAGGAACGGCGCAGATCTCGAGAAAACTTTATCACTAACTCATGATATAATGAATTCGCCCGAACTTTTACGCGATGACTTGACATTACAGACTTCACTAGCAATTCACTTAATAGCAAAGGCCGCATTAAATCGCAAAGAGAGCCGGGGAACTCATAACAGGACAGATTACCCGGATTCAAGCCCTGACTATGAGAAAGAATTTATATTTTAGGGAGCGTGTTATATCATTAGCAAGAAATTTTTTGCAGTAATAATTTTCGCGTTAGTGTTAGGAATTTTTGCGGGAGCAGCTTTTGCCGATGATGATTATTATATTCGTGAAGAGGCCGGACGCAGAAATATTCATTTAATCAGCATAGAGCAGGCAAGATCTATAGCCTCACAGAGATTACATTCAAATAATGTGCGCTTTAAAGAAATTGAGTTAGATAATGAGGCCGACGATTACCCGAATGGTACAAATTTCAGACCTGTATATCAAATTGAATGTTACGCGAATGGTCAAGAATATGATATTGATATTGACGCTGTAACAGGTGAAGTGCTTAAATTCAAGCGCGATGATTAATTAATTAGTATTTCTACTGTTAATAAATCCGAAAAATTACGTGTATAATTTACATAATTTCATAGAGAAAACTGTGAAAGGAGTGGGAGCAAAACCCTCTCCTTTCTTTTATATGTGAGAGATATACATGACAATAGAAAATTTTTTAGAACAAATTGATTTAATAGTTACTAAACTTGGCTATGAATGCGTCCATGCAAGTATAAAAACTGAATTTGGCCGCCTCAAAGTTCAAGTATTAATTGACACGCTCGGAGGAATCAACGCAGGAGACTGCGAACTTGTTTCAGGACATGTAAATAAATTTCTCGACGAAAATCAAGATCTGCCATTTCTCAATAATGGCCGCTATTATCTCGAAGTAAGTTCGCCGGGAATTGAGAGACCATTATATAAAATCGCTGATTATGTCAGATTTCAAGGTCGTGAAGCAAGAGTCAGACTCAGTGAATTACTTGACGGACGTAAAACTTTCACGGGCGAAATTTTAAGCGCAGATGACTCACAAATTATTTTGCTCTGTGATGGCCGCGATATACAAATACCGTTTGAAATTATTAAAGGAGGAAATTTAATTTTTAGATTCAATGATGATAAAGATAATAACAAGCCCAGCAAAACAAGAAACAGGAGGACGAAAAAATGAAGCGCGCTATTATTGATACTCCCGCAGCACCTAGACTCGATATAAATAGATTTATTGAGACTCTCGCGGAAGAACGTGGACTTGATGTTGATGTAATAATTACTACTCTTGAGGCTGCTTTATCTTCAGCTTATAAGAAATATCAAGCCGGCAATCAAAATATTGAAATAAAAATAGATCGCGATTCAGGCGGCATAATTATTAATGAAATTCGCAATGTAGTTGAAAACGTAGAGAATCCTGACACGGAAATAACTTTAAAGGATGCTCTCATGTATGATATAAACTCGGATCTTGGCGGCACTGTAAAAATTAGACGCAACCCCGCGGACTTTGGACGAATAGCAGCACAGACAGCAAGACAAGTTATTGCCCAGCGTCTAAGAGATGAAGAGCGCAAAATTGTTTATAATGAATTTGCTGATAAAGTAGGCGAATTAGTAACAGGCACTATCTACAAAAACGAGGGCGATCAAACAATCGTACAGCTTAATGACAAGACCGACGCAATTTTAACGCGCAAGGAAAAAATACCTAATGAACGTTATAATCTCGGCTCAATCATGAAATTTTATGTGCTTGACGTTAAGCAGACTGCAAGAAGTCCTAAAATTATGCTTTCACGAACTCACCCGGGATTATTGCGCAAATTAATGGAGGTTGAAGTCCCCGAAATTCAGCAGGGCATAATCGAAATTAAAAGCATTGTCCGTGATGCAGGTGCACGCGCTAAAGTCTCACTTATTACGCTAGATCCAAACGTTGACCCAGTCGGAGCATGTGTAGGAAATGGAGGAACAAGAATTAAGGCAATCAGCAGCGCACTTAAAGGCGAAAAAATTGATGTTATAGTCTTCACTGAAGACCCGTTAAATTATATTAGAGCCGCTTTATCTCCTGCGCAGATTGCAAAAGTTGAACCAGTTTTAGACACTGAACGCTCGGCCATAGCATATGTCTATCAGGATCAATTATCGCTCGCAATCGGTAAATTAGGGCAAAACGTGAGACTCGCTGCGAAATTAACAGGCTGGAAAATTGACATTAAAACTATAGAGCCTGACAGAATGCCGACTCTAAAAGATATTTTCCATGACGTTTTCAATGAGTAGTAAGCATATACCCGCAAGATCTTGTGTTATTTGCCGAGCTAAGGGGACAAAGCGCGATTTAATTCGTATCGTGAAGAGTCCTGATAATTTAGCAGTAATTGACATTTCTGGAAAACTTCCGGGCAGAGGCTTTTATATCTGTCCGGACTCTGAATGCATTGACCGCGCTATAAAGTCCGGAAATCTTGCACGTTCACTCGGAGTAAATGAAATCGCCCCGTCTTTCTGGGAAGATTTACGGGAATATGCGGAAAATTTTGCTGTTAATGCTAAATTAAAACTTTGCTCGATTCTTGGACTCGCTAGGAAATCAGGCGCGTTATTGATAGGCTCTGACAATATAGAAAGTTTTAATCATAAAATTTTATTAATCGTTGCTAAGGACTGCTCAGAGGGAATTAAAAAATTTGCTGAGTCAAAACAAGCTATATATCCCGATTTGAGCATTAAAGAATTATCGGAAACTGTTGGCTCTAAAGGCGGAGTCCAAATTGTAGGGCTGCCCGTGAGTTCAGGTTTTGCGAAAAAAATTTTTACACTAAATATCGAGAGGAGTACGCCATTTGAATAATAAAATAAGAATCTACGACTTGGCCAGAAAATTAAATAAATCTAATAAGGAACTATTAACCGTTTTGCAGCAGCTTGATGTCCCCGTTAAATCTCATTCAAGCTCAATAGATGAAGATATAGCTCAAACTGTAGAGAATATCATAAACGAGGCCAGCGCAGAAAAAACAGAACGAGCCGGAAAAACTCCTAAATCTCAAGATAGAAATCGCGACAGGGACAAGAGACCGCAGAATAACCCCGAAAATTTTAGAAAACGCCCCGAACGTCAAGAGAAGCCAGAAAGACAAGAAAGACCGGATAAATTCTCACAGCAAGCAAATAAACACGAACGACGCGAGCAGAATGGACAAAAATTTAATCCCGAACGCAAAAAATTTGACAAGAAACCGGAGCCGCAAAAACCTAAGACTCAGCCTCAGAATCAGACTCAACCTCAAGAAAAGAAACCCGCGCCCGCTCCTGTTAATAAGCCTGAACCAGTAAAGAATCCCGTTAAACTCGTTGAACGCCCGCCGATTATTACTGTCATGGGACATGTCGATCATGGTAAGACTACTTTATTAGAAATGCCAGTGTTGCAGCTCACGAGGCAGGCGGAATTACTCAGCATATAGGCGCATATGTCGTCATGCAAGATAATAAGCCTATAGTTTTTCTTGACACTCCCGGCCATGAGGCTTTTACTGAAATGAGAGCGCGCGGAGCAAATGTTACAGATATTGTAATTCTCGTAATCGGTGCTGATGATGGAGTCATGCCTCAAACTCGTGAAGCAATTGCACATATTAAGGCCGCCGGAGTCCCTTTGGTAGTCGCTATAAATAAAATCGATAAACAGGGCGCAAAACCTGACAGAGTCAGACAGCAATTATCAGAAATGGGAATTTACACAGAAGGCTGGGGCGGTGATGTCGGAGCCGTCGAAATTTCAGCCAAGCAGGGAATCGGAGTATCTGACTTGTTAGAAAGAGTCTTACTTGAAGCCGAAATGCAGGAGTTAAAGGCAAATCCTAAGGCATCGCCTGAAGGTGTAGTAATTGAAGCTAGACTCGATAAAGGAAAAGGCCCAGTCGCTACAGTTATCGTGAAAGACGGTACACTCAAATCGGGCGATATAGTTTTATTTAAATCAACATGGGGCAAAACTCGCGCATTATTTGACTGGTCAGGGAAGGGAATCAAAGAAGCCGGGCCAAGTACACCCGTTGAAATTCTCGGACTCGTTGACGTTCCAAACCCGGGCGAATCTTTTAGAGTCGTTAATTCCGAACGTGAAGCAAGAGACGCTATTGACGCGGCAAAAATTTTAGAACGTGACTCAGCCGGTGAAAATAAGAAAGCCTCACTTGAAGATTTGTACTCAAATTTGCAGGAGGGACAATTACCGCATATTAATTTAGTCATAAAATGTGATGTGCAGGGATCTCTTGAGGCTCTTTGCGCTGTTCTTGAGAAACTCGCAACAAATGAAGTCGGAGTCTCAATCGTGCACAGGGGAGTCGGACGAATCGCAGAGAGTGATGTAATGCTTGCTTCTGCATCTAATGCGATAATTGTAGGCTTTAACGTAAGACCGGACTCAAACGCAAAACGAATCGCCGAATTAAACGGTGTCGAGATAAGAATCTATAACGTAATTTATGACGTAATTGACGAAATAAAAGCCGCTATGGGTGGACTATTAAAGCC
>CAJOEQ010000112.1:0-3977 GCA_905233515.1 uncultured Synergistales bacterium | reverse complement strand
GGAGTCGTAAAACGCACTGCAAAAGTTAGAATAATTCGTGACGGCATAGTCATATGGGACGGGCGAATCGCTTCACTCAGGCACGAGAAAGACGAGGCGCGCGAAATTAAAGCCGGTATGGATTGCGGGATCAGCTTTGAAGGCTTTCAAGATTTCGAAGAGGGCGATATTTTAGAAGTCTATGACGTAATAGAGGAGAAGAGATCTCTATAAAATGAGCAGTAATTTACGAATGGCAAGGATTAATAAACAGTTACAGCGCGAAATTGCTTTAATAATCGAGACCAGAATCAAGAAATCAAGCGTTAAAGGCACAATTATAACCGGTGTAGAATGTGCTAAGGACTTGGAACGCGCAAAAGTTTTCTTTACTGCCTTAGAATATCGCAAATGCCCGGGAATCTTGAGAGATCTTAACGAGATTAAAGGCGCAATAAGAAGTCTTCTCGGAGAAAGCATAAAATTACGCCGAGTCCCTGAACTTGAATTCTTTATTGATGGCAGCAGCGAATACGGCGCAAAAATTGACAGCATTCTTGATAGATTAGGACTGATTGATCATGACGCAAGAAATAATAACACTCAAGAAAATGACGAATTTATTTAATCAAGATAATTTATTAAGCGCGTCGGAAATTCTTAAAAAATTTCAAAACTGGGTTATATTTGCTCACAAGAAAATTGACGGGGACGCTGCCGGATCTGTCAGTGCTTTATTTACAATCGGGCAAAATCTCGGCAAAAAAGTAACTTGGCTCGGAGCTGATAAAGATTTGCCGATAAGTTATAAATTTCTCGCTAATTCTGATAAATTTATTTCTTGTGAGAGCTTAAATTTTAATGAGCCTGAAACGCTTTATATTTTCCTTGACTGTTCAAACTATGAGCGCGCCGGCATTGAAGGATTTTCACGCGATAAAAATATTAACTCGCTAAATATAGATCATCACGAGGATAATACACTTTTTGCGCAAATTAATTGTGTTGACGGTCAAGCGTCTTCAACGTGCGAAATGCTTTATAGATTATTCAAGGCCGGTAACTGGCAAATTACGCGCGAAATTGCCGAGAGTCTTTATACTGGCTTATGCACTGATACAGGAGGATTTATTTTTTCAAACACTCACAGTGAATCGCACTTGATGGCCGCTGATTTGTTATCACTGGGAGTCGACCCTTCACGCATTAATAATTTAATCATGAAAAATAAGACTCCTGAAAATTTCAAGTTATGGGCGCGCGCTTTTGAACGAGTCAAAATATTAGATAAAATTTTCGCGGTTTCTTACTTGTCAGCAAATGACTTCACAGAGACCGGAGCAGAATTCAGCGATACAACAGGACTTCCGGCTGCTTTGATGACTTTACGAGATATAAAATTTGCTGTGATGATTTATGAGTATACAAATAAAGAAATTAGCGCAAGTTTTAGATCCTGTGAGGGCAGCCCGTTTTGTGCCGGTGAATTTGCTAGATTGTTAGGCGGCGGCGGTCATGAACGTGCGGCGGGTGCTAGTTTTGACGGCTCATTAAATGAAGTAATTGACAAGATAGAAAATTTTTTGACGAGTAAATATCATGAATGCTCTTGTATTAATAAATAAGCCTGTAGATATTCGGAGTACTCAGTGTGTAGCAATGGTAAGAAAACAGCTTTACGGCGAAAAAGTCGGGCACTCTGGGACTCTTGATTCTACTGCTTCAGGGCTGTTGATTTTGTTGACAGGTAAGGCAACGAGACTCAGCGATTATATTATGTCATTGCCTAAAATTTATCGTGCAGTAATTCAATTCGGGGCTGAGACTGACACATGCGACTATTCAGGCGAAATTATAGAGTCAAAAGGTTTTGCAAATCTTGATCTAAAAAAATTGCTTGACTCATTATATAAATTTTCAGGTTGGAGACTTCAAAGCCCCCCGCCGATTTCTGCTGTAAAAATTGACGGCAAGCCAGCTTATAAACTCGCAAGATCCGGACAAAATCCCGAAATGAAAGCCCGCCCCGTTTTCTTTCGTGAAATAAATATAATATCGCCCTATAATTGCGAGT
Source organism: uncultured Synergistales bacterium (assembly GCA_905233515.1). Classification (GTDB taxonomy): domain Bacteria; phylum Synergistota; class Synergistia; order Synergistales; family Aminobacteriaceae; genus JAFUXM01. The sequence goes on along the minus strand of CAJOEQ010000112.1, from coordinate 1,924 downwards.
CTGGTACTCTTGAGTTAGAAATTTCTTGCGGACGAGGTACTTATATAAGGAGTCTAGCTCATGATTTAGGACAAATTACAGGCTGCGGAGCTTATATTAAATCACTTGTGAGAATATCAACAGGAAATTTTACGCTCAATCAAGCAAATACTCTTGACGACAAATTTATTTTCACGCCTTTAACTGAACTAGCAAAAAATTATAATAGCATTTATATATCAGAACGAGACTCTAAAAGTTTTCTTAACGGCATGAGCATATTAATACGCAATTATGAGAAAATTTCCAGCGGCTTGGCCGTCTTGAATAATATTATTTGTGTTGAGGGCGATTCTTTTATCGGGTTCGGAAGTTACGCGGGTTATGACTATATAAGGCCGCTTGTTACTGTTTTGAAGGAGTGAGGGCTGTAATAAAAAATGTTAATCACTATAGGAGCATTTGACGGCTTTCACAATGGACACAGGGAATTATTAAAAATTTGCTCGCGTAACTCAAATAATAATGACTGGGCTATAATCTCATTTTCTCCGTATCCGTCTGAGTATCTAGGAAAAGTTAAGCACTCTTTATTTTCACTGAATGAGCGCGAATTAATTAGACTCGTCCTGAATGTCCCGAATATGTTTATATTAAAATTTGATGAGTCATTAAGAAATCTGACTCCGCTTGAATTCTGGCAATTAATTCACAAAAAATTTAACGTTGACGGTCTTGTTATGGGAAGTGATTTTCATTTCGGGCGCGATAATTCAGGCAGTGCAGAGTCATTAAAGCAGCTTGCAATTTCTGACGGGATTAATAAAATTTTTATAGCTGACTTGCTGCAAAAACCTTTATATTCTAGTTCGCTGGCTCGTGAGAAAATTTCACAGGGGGATATTTCAAGCGTTAATAAAATTTTAGGTTATCCATTTTTCATGATGGGCAGTGTAATTTTAGGCAATCAGCGAGGCCGGACAATGAATTATCCCACTGCTAATTTAAAATTTGCCGCAAATAAAATAGTGCCTTCATTCGGCGTGTATTCTGTAGCTGTGTTAGTCAATAAAAAATTTTCCCCCGGTGCTTTATCAATCGGAAATAATCCCACTTTTAAGGACGTAAACGAGTTAAGAGCAGAAGTGCATATACTTGACTTTGATAATAATATTTATAATCAAGAAATAATTATATTTTTGCTCGATAAAGTTCGTGATATAAAAATTTTCGAGAATAAAGACTCGTTAATCGCGCAAATAAATAAAGACGTTCAGGAATGCAAAAAAATTTATGACGAGTCATTAAGAGATTTAAGCACTAAAAATTTTCTCGATAAAGCAAGATATTTTTACGCGAATAAAAATTTAACGCCTGATATTATAGATTTATGAAACTTAGGAGCTGACAAATAAAATATTATGATTTTAATCGATTCACATTGTCATATAAATTCGCAGGAATTAAGACTTGACTCGCGGGCTGTTATAACTCGTGCTAGAGAAGTCGGAGTTAAAAAATTTATGAATGTCGGCTGTGATTTTGAAGACAGCTGTGAGGCTGCTGCTATGGCTCATGATTTCGCGCAATTCGGTCTATATGCGTCAATAGGGATTCACCCTCACGAGTCAGGCCGTTATGAACGAGTCCCAGAAGAGTTTAACGCGCTTATAAAGTCAGAAAGAGTCTGTGCAGTCGGAGAAATCGGGCTTGATTATCATTATAATCACTCAACAAAAGAATCTCAGCATAAAATGTTCGCTCTACAATTGGAATTTGCGGCCCGTGAAAAAATGCCGGTTATCTTGCATATTCGTGAGGCCATGCAGGACGCTATGAATATTTTACGCGATTATAGAGATCTCAAATTATTATTTCACTGTTACAGCGGCGGCCTTGAATATCTTGACGAAATTTTAAGCATGGACTCAATTTTAGCATTCGG
>CAJOEQ010000111.1 GCA_905233515.1 uncultured Synergistales bacterium | reverse complement strand
ATAAATTCTATTGTCTTACTGCGCTTAAATAATTTTCTGAACTCGTTATAATTCATGATTTCCTCCTAATTAATAATATAATTCCCCCAGTTTTTAGGCCGGGGGGATATTTTTTTACATTTCTGCGCGTTCGATTGCGACAATTCCCGTGCGTGCAAGTTCAATAATTCCAAATTCTTTTAGCAGACTCTCAAATGCTGAAGTCTTTTGATCGTCCCCTGTAACTGAAAGAGTCAGCGAGTCCGGCGTTATGTCAATTACTGATCCCCTGAAAATATTTGCGATTTGTATAATTTCATTGCGGGCTGCTCGGTCTGCTGCGTGGACTCTAACAAGCATTAATTCACGCCTGATAGATTTTGACTTGTCAAGAATCTTCACATAATGAATCGGCACTAATTTTCTTAACTGACTGCAAAGTAACTTGATTCTCTCTTCGTCTGAGTAAATTTCAATCGTAAAGCGCGTAACGTTTTGATCCACTGTCCAGCCTGCCGCAATTGTCTCAATGTTATAGCCCTTTCTTGAGAATAAATGCGCGAGTTGTGATAAGACTCCGGCCTCATTGTCCATCGCTGTAACGATTGTATAACGCTTTAAATTTTGATTTGATTCTTTTGCCTGCATAATAAGCTCACCTCTAATCAAGCATGAAATTAACAATAAAGCTATTTCCGCCGACCATTGGCCGCACCATCTCATCAATATCGATTTTGCAGTCAATCACCCAGCCGAGTCCATCTGAACGCGAATTTACAGCCTCCGTTAAGACCTGACGCAATGAGTCAACATCGTGAACGCTCCGACCGTGAATCCCATAAGCCTCAGCAAGTTTTGCAAAGTCCGGCCCTCTGTTTAGAGTCGTCTGTGAGTATCGTTCATGATAAATTAAATGCTGCCATTGTCTTACCATTCCCAGAGTCGAATTATTAAATAATAACGTGATAATCGGGAGCTTGTAAAATTCTTCAGTTGATAATTCGTTGCAGTTCATTCTAAAACTTCCATCGCCTGTAACGTGTAAAACTGTCTTGTCAGGATTTCCGACTTGCGCCCCTATTGCCGCACCGAGTCCGAATCCCATTGTGCCGAATCCTCCTGAAGTAATTAATTGTCCGGGATAATCAAATTTAAAATGTTGTATTGCCCACATTTGATGCTGCCCGACATCTGTCGTAACAATCGTATCTTGCGGGAGAATTTCAGCGGCTGATGATAAAACCTGCTTAGGCGTTAAAGTCTCGTGATTAGGGTCATCGTCGTATTCTGTTTCTCGCTTGAATGAGAAGACGTAATTTTTCCATCCGTCATTTTTCTTGTCATGCTTTAACTTTACGAGCAATAAATTTAAAATTTTCTTAGCATCTCCGACTATGTGAAGATCTGATTTAATATTTTTGTCGATTTCTGACGGGTCAATATCAATCTGTACGATCTTTGCATTTTTCGCGAATCCCGCCGGATTAAGAGTAACTCTATCAGAGAATCTACAGCCTACAGAAATTAATAAATCACATGCATCACACGCCATATTAGACGCTTGAGAGCCGTGCATTCCTATCATGCCAGTTTTTAAATCACTGTCTCCCGGAAATGCCCCGCCGCCCATTACTGTAATTGCTACAGGTGAGTCCATTCTTGCAGCTAGAGTCCTGAATTCCTGTGATGCCTTAGCACGTACGACTCCACCTCCGCAAATTAATAAAGGTTTCTCGGACTTGTCAATTAATTCTGCGAGTTCGTCAATAGCGTTTAAATCAATTTCAGGATAACCTACGCTAGGATGATGACTCTTTCTTAATCTTTCTATACGGCTGCCAGTACTCATAAAAAACTCTTCAGGCGTTACCGGGTAATATTCGCACTCGTCAGCAGTCGCGTTTTTCTGTATATCAATTAAAACCGGCCCCGGTCGTCCTGATTTAGCAATCGCAAAAGCCTCTCTAACTGTATCAGCTAAATTTTCAACTTTACTGACTATATATGAACATTTTGTAATTGGAAGAGTTACGCCCGTTATGTCGACTTCCTGAAAAGCGTCTCTGCCTATTAAATCGCTGTTCACGTTGCAAGTAATAAACACTACAGGAGCAGAGTCCATATATGCAGTAGCTACACCTGTTGCAAGATTCGTAGAGCCCGGCCCCGATGTAGCAAAACAGACTCCGACTTTACCCGTTGACCTCGCATAACCGTCGGCAGCATGTGAAGCCCCTTGCTCATGAGCCGTTAAAATATGCTTGATTTCTTTGTGATCATATAATTTGTCGTACACATTCAAGATAGCACCGCCGGGATAACCGAAAATAGTATCTACTCCCTGTTCAATTAAGCACTGTATCAATATTTCAGAGCCGTTTAATTTCATGCTTGTATTATTCAAGAATTATTATTCCCCTCGAGTTAAAAATTTTTCGTATAAGTTTAGCATAAATCAAGCTATAATTTACGTATTATTATATATTATTCAAGAAAGGAAATTTTTTTAATGGAAATTGATATTGAATATTTATTATGGCTGCAAAATTTCAGAGAAAGCACGGACAATATTTTAACGCCGTTCTTTAACTTGATTACGACTATTGCAGCGGCCGGGCTTATTGTTATACCGATTTTTATTTACTGGTGCATTAATAAGAGAAGCGGACTCTATATACTTGTCTCAATAGGAATAAGCAGATTTATTAATTCAATCCTGAAATTAACTTTTTGCGTATATCGTCCGTGGATTAGAGATTCAAGAATTATCCCGGATAAAGTTGCTATAAAAGATGCGGGCGGCTATTCATTTCCGAGCGGGCATGTTATGGACTCGACTCCGATTTACGGGGGACTCGCGGTTTTGTGCAGGAAAAAGGCGGCTTTTATTTCGTGGCTTTGTGCTTTAATGATTATATTGACGGCACTGTCAAGAAATTATTTAGGCGTTCACACTCCGCAGGATGTTGTAATAGGTGCTTTGATGGCTATATTTGCGTTATGGCTGACGAGTAAAATTTTTGCTTATATATACGCTCATCCGGAAAAAGAAAATATTTTAATGATTTCAGGCTTGATTATATGCGTTATAGTTTTGCTTTATGTTGAATTAAAGACTTATCCGCAGGACTATGACTCAAACGGAAAATTAATCGTGAATTATGACAGCATGATAAAATCTTCACTTCCAAGTATAGGAGAAATAGCGGGCTTGATAATTGGCCGTTATCTTGACAAGAAATATATAAATTTTCAGCACTCAGGATTTAATTTCAAAGGCGTTTTTCTAGCTGTTACAGGACTAATAATTTATTATTTCGTGTTTATAGAGTTCAGGCATGTATTATTTAACATGAATCATATTACAAGACTTGCAAGGGGATTACTCAGCATGACATATATAATTGCTTTATGGCCTGCAGTGATAAAATTTTTCGTGAAAGTTGGGAGGGCTTAAATTATGGATATAGATTTTCTTTTATGGCTGCAAAGTATAAGGACTGAATACTTGACATCGCTGGCGTTATTTATCTCGGACTTAATTCCTTATATGAAATTTCCTGCGATATTTATTTACTGGTGCATTAACAAGAAAAAAGGTTTATTTGTGCTTGTGTCGTTCGGATTGAGTTATTTTATTAACGGCTTGCTTAAGGGAATATTTTGCGTTTACAGGCCATTTTTACGGGATCCTCGCTTGATTCCATTAGATAAAGAAAGCGGCTACTCATTTCCGAGCGGTCATGCAATGTTAGTAACTCCGCTTTTAGGGGGCTATGCTGTTCTATGCAGGAAGAAGACGCAAATAATTTCGTGGATTATGGGATTGTTAATTATTCTCATGATATTATCGCGGCTTTATATAGGAGTTCACACTCCGCAAGATGTAATAATCGGTACTTTGTTGAGCTTATTAATATTATATGTCGTCGCAAAAATTTTCGCATTTATTGAACGCAGGCCGGAGTCTGAAAAATTTTTCTTGCTTGGCGGGTTAATAGCTTGTATAGCTGCATTTGTATATTTATATTTCAAGTCTTACCCTGTAGATTATGACTCAGCCGGTAAAATTTTAGTCAAACCTGACAGCGCAAGAGCCTCAACAATAGGCAATATAGGAAATTTAGCGGGGATTCTTATAGGATTCTATATCGACAAAAAATTTATCAAGTTCTCATATAAAAGTGTAAATTTTCGAGGAGTCTTGCTGGCAATTATAGGAATCGCGTTTTATTATTATTTTGCAAATTCGTATATTGAAGACGCACTAAAAATTTTATGTCCGTCAACTTACCGCAAATTCATGAGATATTTTATTGAGAGTATATTTATAGTTGTGATATGGCCTGCAGTGATTAAATTATGCACGAGAAAATAATATTTTTACAGCTACATTTACAGCTACAAAAATGTTAAATTTTCCTAGT
>CAJOEQ010000110.1 GCA_905233515.1 uncultured Synergistales bacterium | reverse complement strand
TGTTTATATTTAGTGCGTGAAAAAATGTATAGTCGTAACTGGAATTTACAAGGAAATCTTATAAATATTCCTGTTAGTTACGCTGCTAATAAACTGAATGGACAAAAATATAATCTTGGATTTTATACTATTTACATTAACGGCGACAATATCAACACAGGCGACAAATATTTTAAGTACAAGGAATAATTTATCACGATATAATAAGCGCGTGCAGTTCTCCTGAAAATTTTTTTCCTTATCGGGGGGCTGCAATTTTTTCATGAATCAAGATTCAGACTGTTATAATATTGCAGATTATTATGATTATATTATTACAGTAAGGAGATATAAAATTTTGAGCAGAGTTTACAATTTCAGCGCGGGCCCCGGGGTCTTACCTGAAGAAGTGCTAAAAACTGTACAGGCTGAATTACTAGAATACGGCAATAGCGGCATGTCAGTAATGGAAATGAGTCACAGGTCAAAAGATTTTGAGGACATTTTAGACGATGCAGAGGAAAATTTACGCTCATTAATGAACATTCCCGCAAATTATAAAGTCTTGTTTTTACAGGGCGGGGCATATACTCAATTTGCGATGATTCCCATGAACTTAATGATTAATCGAGCAGCAGATTATATTGTTACAGGTCAGTGGTCAAAGAAGGCCGCCGCAGAAGCAAAAATTTTCGGGACTGTCAACGAAGTAGCAAGCTCAGCAGATAAAAATTTCTCGTATATTCCTGATTTGTCAGATTTGAATATTTCAGAAAAGGCCGATTATATTTATATTTGTCAGAATGAGACAGTGCACGGAACGACAATTAAGACTCTCCCGAACACTAAAGGAAAAATTTTAGTCTCTGATATTTCTTCTATGTTCTTGAGTGAGCCTATTGACGTGAATAAATACGGCTTGATTTACGGCGGCGTGCAAAAAAATGTCGGTCCCGCTGGAGTAGTCATCGTTATAATTCGTGAGGATTTAATACGCGATAATGTTTTGCCGTATACTCCCACTATGATGAAATATAAGACTCACGCTGATAATAAATCTTTATTCAATACTCCACCTTGTTTTAATATTTACGTTTGCGGGCTTGTGTTTAAGTGGCTTATGAAACTTGGCGGCGTTGAAGAAATGCACAAGTTAAATCAAGCTAAGGCAAAAATTTTGTATGATTATCTTGATAACTCGAAATTATTTCATGGAACAGTCGAGAAAAAAGACAGATCATTAATGAATGTGCCATTTATAACGGGTGATAAAGATTTAGACTCAGAATTTGCAAGCGAGGCAGCACAGGCCGGCCTGAAAAATATAAAGGGTCATCGTTCAGTCGGAGGCATGAGAGCATCACTTTATAACGCAATGCCCATTGAAGGAGTATATAAGCTCGTCGAATTCATGACAGATTTTGAAAAGAGGCACGCAAAATAAATGATTTGTCCCAAACACAGGAAAATTTGCTGTCTTAATAGCATAGCAAGTGTAGGACTTGAGAAATTCAGAAAGGGCTATGAATTAATTGACACGCCCGAAGAAGCAGCGGGGATTCTTGTACGTTCTGCAGATATGTTAAATATGGACTTCCCCGCAGAGTTACGCGCAATTGCTAGAGCCGGTGCAGGTGTGAATAATATTCCAATTGAAAAATGTTCAGAAAATGGAGTAGTCGTATTTAACACTCCCGGAGCAAATGCAAATTCCGTGAAAGAATTAGTCTTGGCCGGTTTATTGCTTGCGTCACGTGATATTTATTCGGGAATCAAATGGGTTAATGACAACGCAAATGATTCTAATATTTCAAAACTTGCTGAGAAGACGAAGAAAAATTTTGCGGGTCATGAGATTCAGGGCAAAACTTTAGGAGTTATCGGACTCGGTGCTATAGGCGTGAGAGTTGCAAATGCTGCTGTATCACTTGGCATGAATGTTTTAGGCTATGACCCCTATTTATCGTTAAAATCTGCGTGGATGTTGAGTCCCCTAATAAAACATGCTGATACAGCCTTTTATTACGATTCACGTACCAGCCGGAGAAAATACAAGAAATATGATAAACTCTGAAGCGATTTCTAAAATGAAAGACGGCATAAAAATTTTAAATTTTGCTCGTGATGTCTTAATTGATGAGTCAGCTTTGAAATCTGCACTTGAATCCGGTCATGTAGCTAAATATATTTCTGACTTCCCGAATCCAATAAGCGCGAATTTGCCGAATTCAATAATTTTGCCTCATTTAGGAGCGTCAACAGAAGAGGCCGAAGACAACTGCGCAGTGATGGCCGCTATACAATTGCAAGATTATCTTGACAACGGAAATATAACAAATTCAGTAAATTATCCTGATATTCACGCGGGAATCTGTGAGACTGAAGCAAGAGTCGCTATCTTACACAATAATATACCGAACATGCTTTCACAAATTACGGCGTTTTTCGGCAATAACGGACTCAATATCGAGAATTTATTAAACAAGGCAAAAGGTCAATACGCTTATACTTTGCTTGATATTTCTCACAAAATGCCTGAAGATACAGTAGAGAGGCTCAAGGAAATTAACGGAGTCAAACGAGTCAGACGAGTTACTGAAAGAATGTAGCGCAAAAAAAAAAGCCCCCGGGAATTTTATTTTTTCCTGAGGGCAAAATTTTATTTAGTCCTTAATGAAATTTATTATATTTAGATCGCTTATACCATTAGCACCGCTGAATGATTTAGTTGTCGGCATTCCACCGAAAGCACTAACTCCGCCGCGCATTGTACTAGTTTTGCCCATTTTGCCGATCATTGTGCGTGTCGTTGTAGTAACTCCGTTTGCTGCGGTTTTTTCCGTCTCTAAATATGATACTCCGCCGGAATTAATAATTTTTGTGCTGACTTCAGTCTCTCCGCCGGTGTCTTTTTCCGGTTCAACTGGAGCAGCTCCGGGCAAATCAGGCATTTCGGGCTTCTTTTCGCTCTTACCTAAAATTTTTGAGACTTCATTATCAACGCTTTCAACTTGAGGCAATCCTAAAATTTCCGCTTCCTCGTTCAAAGTCTCACCTAAAAGAGTCAAATTTTCCTGACTGCTCAAATCTTCAACGCTTAGGCCAAGCCCTGACATAGCAGCTTGAATATTAGTGATATTTGCCCTGAATGCATTAGAGACTCGCGACATGAATTCACTTGAGGCCGTAAAATCCTGTTTTGCTTTTGACTCACTTGAAGGAGCTACGGGCGGAACTCCTCCGGGAATTGTACCCGATGAGTCATAAGTTTTGCTATTTACTGATGCAGCCTGAAGGAATGCGTCAAATTCCCGCGTTTCTTGCTGAACTTGTTCGCGTGTATTATTGTTATTCTGTGCAGGGAACATAACAGATTGATTTAACATGTATTCATTAATTCGCATAATAATTCACTCCTTCTGTAATAAATATAAATTCATGAAAAATTTTCCTGTTTTAGATGTTTATCGGTAATTTTAACGAGAGACTTTAACGCGCGCAAAAAAATTCCCCTGACTCATCATCAAGGGACAAAAGGAGAAATAAAGAAAATAACAAGAAAAATTAATTTATTCCAGTACTGCCGAATCCGCCGGAGCCTCGTGAAGTCTCATCAAGTTTCTTGACATCTTCAAATTTTGCATGTGCCACTGGAGCGAATACCATTTGAGCAATTCTATCACCGAATGAAAGCGTAAAAGGCTCTTCTCCCATATTCAGCAATAATACTTTTATTTCGCCGCGATAATCCGAGTCAATTGTCCCGGGGCTGTTCGGAATTATTATTCTGTGATTCAAAGCGAGTCCGCTTCTAGGTCTTATTTGAGCCTCATAGCCTTCAGGTATAGCTAATTTTATACCAGTCGGAATTAATGCCATCTCATTAGGCTTAATAATGCAATATCTCATCGAACATAAATCAAGCCCAGCCGACCCCGGAGTCGCATATTCGGGGATTTTAATAGTCTGTGCAGTGCGTAAAATTTTTACAGTTATTTCATGCTCCATAATTAATAGCCTCTTCTGCTGCGGTCATTGCGCCGGTTGCTGCGGTCATAATTTCCACGTCCGAAATCGAAATCATTTCGTGTAGCTCGATTTGACGAATAGCCCCGATCCATGTAGCTGATTCTGTCTCTCATTTGGAAATTGTTATAACCTCTTTCACGTGACGCAAGACTTGCAATTAAATTATCTCGTTCTCTCTCATCCGGCAAAACATGAGCGAGTCCCGCTGCTCTGACTTTATCTTCACTGGCCATGACTCTGCGTCGTGTTAAATTTGCGCGTCCCTGATCGTCAATATCTTTTACCATTACGAGAACTCTATCACCGGGCTTTAATACATCTTCAACGCGTGGGACTCTGTTAGTGCTGATTTCGCTTACATGTAACAAGCCTTCTTTACCGGGTATACATTCAACAAATGCGCCGAAACTTAATAATCTCGTTACAGTGCCGTAATAAACTTCTCCGGGTGCTAAATCTCTTGTGAGTGATAAAACAATTGCTCTAGCGTCTTCAACTTGTGCTTGAGTCGGCCCTGAAATCGTAATAATTCCGTCGTCCTCGATATTCATTTTAACGCCTGTTCTCTGAGTTATGCTGCGTACGACTTTACCGCCTGAGCCGATGACATCACGAATTTTTTCGGGGTCAATCTCAAATGAAATAATGCGCGGTGCATTCGGTGAAATTTTATTAGGAACTGGGATTACTGCTTCCATTTTTTCGAGAATCTCGAATCTTGCTTTACGTGCCTGAGCTAGTGCGTTTTCTAGAATTTCGCGCGTGATTCCTCCGGCCTTATTGTCCATTTGAAGGGCTGTAACTCCTGCTCTTGTGCCTGCGACTTTGAAATCCATATCGCCGTAATGATCTTCGAGTCCCTGAATGTCCGTTAAAATTTGTACCTTATCGCCCTCTTTGATTAGTCCCATAGCGATTCCCGCAACATGGCCGCGAATTGGTACACCTGCGTGCATCATTGAGAGACTACCTCCGCAAATGCTGGCTTGTGAACTTGACCCGTTAGACTCCATTATGTCAGAAACAACGCGAATAACGTACGGGAATTCTTCTTCAGTGGGAATAACAGGAAGTAAAGCACGTTCTGCTAAAGCACCGTGACCGATTTCACGCCTGCCGGGCCCTCGTATAGCTCGGACTTCACCGACTGAATACGGCGGAAAATTATAATGCAGCATGAATCTTTTTGCCGGCTCATTGAGTTTAATTCCGTCTAAAATTTGATCATCTTCGCCGATCATTCCAAGTGTTGTAGTAGCAAGTGATTGAGTTTCGCCTCGTGTAAATAACGCCGTGCCGTGAACTTTAGGCAATATATCAATTTCGCAGGTAATAGGTCTTATTTGATCCATTTTGCGCCCGTCGACTCTTACTTTTTCATTAATAATTATTCCGCGCATTATATTTTTAACTCGTTCGTCGACAAATGCATTAATATATTCTTCTCGTTCGGGGTTTTCTTTGAGCATTTCTGCAAAATTTTCGAGTGCCTGCGCTTTTATCTCGTTTATTGCTTTCTCTCTAGGTTTCTTGTCGTGAATTCTTACAGCCTCATCAACTTTTGAGTCAAGATTTTCGCAAATCCAGTTATCTATTTCGGGGAATTTTTCAGGTTCGGGGATTTCAAGTAAGGGCTTGCCTACTTCTTCTTTCATGCGTCTTAATACTGCGATAATTTTCTTAATTTCTGAGTGTGCAAGTTCCAGCGCGTCAACTAATAATTCTTCTGATACTTCATAAGAGCCCGACTCTACCATTGTGATTCCGTCATCATGTCCGGCTACTACGAGATTTAATAATGAGCTGCTCATTTGCCTATCAGTGGGATTTACGATTAAATTTCCTCCCACGAGTCCAATTCTCACAGCAGCGACAGGGCCGTTCCATGGAATTCCGGAAATTGCAAGAGCCGCGCTTGCTCCATTGATTCCTAAAACATTTGCGGGGTACATTTGATCCATTGCTAAAACTGTAGTAACTATTTGTACTTCATTGCGCATATTGTCGTCAAAAAGTGAACGAATTGACCTGTCTATAACTCTTGATCCAAGAATGCCCGAGTCTGAAGGTTTACCCTCGCGCTTAACAAAACCTCCGGGAATTTTCCCAGCCGCATAATATCTCTCTTCATAATCAACAACTAACGGGAAGAAATCAATTCCAGTGCGTACAGTGTCATTCATACATGCAGTACATAATAAAACAGTATCTCCGTGCGATATAATAACTGCGCCGTTTGCTTGCTTTGCTATTTTCCCTGTCTTAAATACAAGCGGTTCTTCTCCGACCATTACAGAATATGTCTTTTCCTGATCCAAAATATATAAATCCTCCTAAAATTTTTTAACACGAGTATATTTTAATCACAGATACAGAAAAAATCACGTATTTTCATGAATATGCGAAAAATTTTTTTATTATATATATTGCC
>CAJOEQ010000109.1 GCA_905233515.1 uncultured Synergistales bacterium | reverse complement strand
TAAGACGCTCGCAAAATAATGATAGTCAAGCATATAATCACGATTTGCAACACTATCAAGACTATTACGAGTCGGACGAGAAAAATTTAATAATTCCGCCGTGAATTCTCTATCAATCGGAAGAGTCGATCCCGCCAAAGCTCCCGCACCTAGTGGGCATTCATTTAATGAGTTAAGAGCAAAATTTAATCTCTCATAATCGCGATTAAAAGCCTCAAACCATGACAGCCAATAATGACCCATTGAAATCGGCTGTGCTTGCTGCATATGAGTATAACCGGGAATAATTATAAATTTATGCTTTTCTGCGTTGTCTATAAAAATTTTTAGCAATTCTTGTAAATATTTCTTGATTCCCTGTAATCTTTCACGCAAATATAATCTTGTTGTCGTAGCAACTTGATCATTGCGACTCCTTGCTGTGTGTAATTTTGCCCCTAAAGGCTCAATTTCTGTTAAGCGGGATTCTATATTCATGTGAACGTCTTCTAAATCTTTTGAGGGAATAAACGCGCCTGATTTTATTTCTTGCAAGACTTTATTTAATCCTGACTCAATTTTTGCGGCCTCTTCAGGCTTAAGAATTCCCGTTTGACCTAACATTTTTACATGAGCTATGCTGCCTTGTATATCGCACTCGGCCATTCTGAAATCTATATCAAGTGATTGTGTGAAATTTTTGACAGATTCCGCCGTGTCTTGTTTAAATCTTCCGTGCCACATTGTTAATTATTCCTGAAAAATTTTGCTATTTCCTGAACAAGTAATTCTTGCTCGTCTGATTTCAAGCCCGGGAATATCGGCAATGCTAGAACTTCACGCGATAAAGTTTCACTAACTGGGAAGTCGCCTTCTTTGTAGCCTAAATATTTAAAACAGGGCTGTAAATGCAATGACAACGGATAATAGACTCTCACTGAAAAGCCGTTATTATCGAGATAATTTATTAACTCGTCGCGCTTTGATTTGACTCTAATTACATATTGATGATAAATGTGATAATTATTCTCAAGTTCAACGGGAGTCGAAATAAATTCATTCAAGTTATTTGCTTTGAATAATAATTTGTAGTAATTCGCGAGTTTTCGGCGTTCTTCATTCCATTTGTCTAGATACTTTAATTTAATATCAAGTATTGCGGCCTGAATAGCGTCGAGTCTGCTGTTAATTCCTACTTCGTCATGAAAATATGTCTTCCCTGAACCGTGAACGCGTAATTTTTTGAGTCTCTCAGCAATTTTTGAGTCCCTTGTTACATTCATTCCGCCGTCTCCGCAGCCTCCGAGATTCTTTGTCGGGAAGAATGAATAGCACCCTATATCGCCGATTGTACCAGCCCGCAAAATTTTTTTATTGCCGTTATCGTCATTAACAAATCTGCACGCCCCGAATGCCTGCGCCGAGTCCTCTATAACTTTTACGCCCTTATCGTGAAATAAATTTATTACATTTTCAAGCGGGCATAACTGACCAAATAAATGAACCGGCAAAAACGCGCGAGTCTTGCTTGTGATTTTATTAATAGCTTGCTCAAGATTTATATTATAAGTGTCAGGCTCAACGTCAACAAAAACGGGAGTCGCTCCCAGTCTTGCAATAGTCCCCGACGTAGCAAAAAAAGTAAATGGAGTAGTAATAACTTCGTCGCCCGGTTTAATGTCTATTGCCATCAGAGCGAGCAATAATGCATCAGTCCCCGACGCGCAGGAAACCGCCGAATTCTCGGGAATCTCTAAATATTTTTCACAATGAGTCTCGAAATTTTTTACTTCTGAACCGAGTATAAAGCTTTGTGCGGTAAATATTCTTTCAAGTGAGTTAAAAACTTCCGGCTTTATCTCGTTAAATGAACGCGCTAAATCTAAAATTGGTACTGTCAATTAAAAATCATCTCCTGAATCAATTATCACAAGGGGAATAAAATTTTTATGGTCTTTACATGTCGAACTCTTGAAATCTTGGTGGCATTATAACATTTCCATTTGCCGGGTCATGATCTTCAGGCAATAAAATATTACCTTCTTTGTACCAGTCAAGTATGCTGCCTCGATAATTTTTTATTTTTGACGGCTCAAAATGAAATCTTCTCACGAGTCTATCTGCGAACCATCCCGCCATTACTCCTGTGTTGCAATAAACTATTATAGTATTTTGCTTTGTTATTCCCACATGAGCCAATGCCGCCGGAGCTGCTGCAATTCCTAAATCTTCAAGCGGAAAATTTATCGACCCCGGAATATGTCCGCCGGGAATGCCTGGACGAGGGGATTTGCCTTCGTAATTCTCTTCAGGTCTCACGTCAACAAGAATATATCCCGATTTGCCCGTGTGTTCTTTTACATATTTTGAGTCAACGTCTTCAATATGAGGCTCAATTTTTGATATTATCAACGCGGCAGCAAATGCAAGAATAAATATAACTAGTGCGGCAATTACTAGCGGTATATTTTTTTTCTGTGTCATGACAGATATTTATTCCCCTTCTCGTGTAAAAAATTTTCTGAGCTTGAAATATTATTATAATACACATTAAGAGTTATAATACTTCAAAAAAATGTTTATTAATTCTAAATGGCAATTATCTATATCGAAATCACTCAGGCGAAAAATAGGCCAAGCTCTTGCAAACTGGCACATGATTAATGACGGCGATAATGTTTTAGTCGGTTTGTCAGGCGGTAAAGACAGCTTAATACTTTTACACGCATTAAATGACTTATCAAGACGCAGCCCCGTTAAATTTAATTTAGCAGCTCTCACAGTGAAATTAACAGGCATGAACACGGACATATTACAAGATTATTGCGATTCAAACAAAATAAATTACGCAATCATAAATCAGCCCATAATCGAAATAATTAATGCTCGTCAAGAAAAATCGCCGTGTTCTTTCTGTGCAAATATGAGAAGGGGCATATTAAGCTCATGGGCAGCAGAGAATAATTTTAATAAATTAGCACTCGGTCATAGTTTAGACGACGCTGTAGAAACTTTTTTCTTGAATTTATTTCACACAGGACGCGCAAAAAGTTTTATGCCGGTTGCTCATATGTCACGCACTAATATAACTGTAATAAGGCCGCTTGTGTTAGCTACTGAGTCAGCAATTATTGACGAGGCAAAAAGACTCGAACTTCCTATAATTCCCAGTTCATGCCCGTTCGCCGGCCATACTCAAAGGCAAAAAATGCGCGAATTTATTTCAGGTTTACGCGAAAATATACCGGATTTATACGGGAAGATTATTCACTCACTCGAAAATTTATCGGACTCTGACAGCTGGAAAATCTTATAGTTTATTTGCTAATTTATGCACAGAAAAATTATTCACTCGCTTGAAAATTTGTCGGACTCTGACAGCTGGGAAATAGAGTAAAATTATTTCATGAAATAAAATAAGAGAATAAAAGAGTCTGAAAGCTGGAAAAAATTTTTAATGACTGAAATAATACCGCCTGACGTGAAAATAACTCCGTGGCTGGAGCAATATAAAATTTTTAAGCAAGAATATCCTGACGCATTATTATTATTTCGCATGGGAGATTTCTACGAACTATTTTTTGATGACGCAAGAAAAGCAGCATCAGCCCTTGATATAGCACTGACTGCACGGGATTCGCAAAAAAAAATTCCCATGGCAGGAATTCCTCATCACGCTTTGAATTCTTATTTAGGCCGGTTAATAAAAGCAGGTTACAGAGCCGCAATCTGTGAACAAATCGGAGAACCTAAAGCCGGAGCAATCGTCGAACGCAAAATTATTAGAGTCGTAACGCCGGGCACTTATGTACCTGAAGAAGAGTTTACAAGCGAATCCGGTCATTTGGCCGCAGTTTACCCCGCAAAAAATAAAATCGCACTCGCTTTATTAGCAGTCAACACAGGAAGACTCGAGGCTGGTACACTCAACGAACGCGACGCAGCAGCTGTTATATCAGCATTTGCACCGGGAGAAATTCTTTATCCGTCGAATATAAAAAATTTGCCGGAATTCTTGAGAGATTATAATTTATTGCCGGTCTCATACGAAAATTTTAAGATTGAGAATGCAGCAGGAAGGCTCAAAAATGTTTTAAAGACTTCACGGCTTGAAGGATTCGGCATAAAAGAGTCTGACTTATCAGTCGGAGCAGCATGGGCGGCACTCGATTATTTATCAGCGACTCAATTCAGCACACTGAATCAAGTTCTAAAAATTTCGCCGTTATTGATTCGGGATCGCATGAGTCTTGATTCAAGCGCACAAAGAAATTTAGAATTAATCCCTGAAGTCTGTTCAGCCGGCGGGGTTTCTTTATTATCGAGTCTCGACAAATGCCGGACTCCTATGGGAAGGCGGACTCTTAGAAATTGGCTTTTGAGGCCGTTAATGGACGTTGACGCAATCAAACGCAGACAGGACGCAATAAAAATTTTTGTTGACTCACCGCTTGAATCTCCTCAAATTCTTGA
>CAJOEQ010000108.1 GCA_905233515.1 uncultured Synergistales bacterium | reverse complement strand
CTTTTACGGCCTCAAACCCTCGCGCCATGTTTATGCCGTGATCTGAGTCGCCTATTTCGCGGTCTAATTCAGTGAGAAAATCTTTATTAGCTATAATTCTATTGCCTATTTCAGAAAGACATTTATAAACACTCATGAAATTAAGCCCTCCTGTTATAAATATAAAAATTTTGCATATAATTTAATAAGAATATTACACTAAAATTTTTCTGATTCAAGATTAAAATATTTTGCGCGTGCGGTGAATAAATTCATTTGTGCGATAAAAAATTTATTGCGTAAAATCCTGATTCACAATTAATAAATTTACACGTAAAATTAACTCACTCAATAAAAAAATTTATTCTCTATTTTACAGAAGGGAGAACTATTTTAATGAATTTCGGCGTAGATTTTATCATAGGCTCGATTTTGTTATTAACATTTTTTGCGCTTGCTTGGTACTGTATCAAGGGCTATAACTTGATGATCGGCTTTCTTGTAATTACAATTTTATGGACAGTTTTGCCGCTTGGCGGGACTATGTTTGTTTCTGAAGCATTCTTAAAGGCCAACCCTGTTTTATTATTCGGAGAAGGAACAGGAACGACTCTTGTTTCGATTCTGAATAGAATTTATCAATCAGCACCTGAAGGCTGGGGAACGACTCTCGTTAATGTGTGCTGGGGTGCATGGTTCGGCAGAGTCTTAATGGATACTGGAATCGCCTCGACTCTTATTCGTAAGACTGTAGAACTTGGCGGAGATAAACCGGTTGTAACAATTTCATTATTGAATCTCGTTACAGCTTTAATATTTACTTCAATGACAGGAGCCGGCCCGGTTATAGCAATCGGCGTTATAGTACTTCCTATTTTAATGTCTCTCGGAGTACCTAAGGCAATAGCAATGTTTACATTTATGGGAAGTGTCGCCGCAGGAATTTATTTAAACCCTGTAAATTTTGCCCAGTACCGCGCATTCTTTATAAAGCCTTCAGAAATGCCTGATTTTACACTCGGCTGGTACGCTAATCACTGGGGATATGCGGCATTAATAATTATGCTAGTAGTAACTACTTTGCTTGCTATGTTATATCTTAACCGCTCAAAATCTCATAGACAGTGGGCAGCCCAGACTCGCACACCTCAAGCCTCACAGAAGGACGCACCGATTTATACATTAATTCTCCCTGTAGTGCCTGTAATTCTTAATATCGCGTTTAATTTTTCAGTTATAGGCGGCTTTATTATCGCAGGATTTGCGGCGTTATTCCTTTGCGGGAGAATGTCGGGAACTTTCCGCGAAAATTGCCAGCTCGTGAACAAATTATATTATGAAGGCGTTGTCGATACTGCACCGTTAGTAGGTTTCTTGCTTACTCTTCCGATGTTTAATGAAGTCGCAAAATATGCATCTCCATATTTCAATGTAGTAGTCGGCGGAATTATGCCTACTTCTGAGCTTGTAGTCTGTGCTGTATTTGCTGCTTTATTATTCATGGGATTATTCAGAGGCCCGATGACTCTTGTCGGCTGTGGTGCTGCTACACTCGGCGTGCTTTCAAACGTTGCAAAATTTTCTGTACCGTTCTTATATGGAGTCTTTGCAATTCCTACAATTACGGTTAATATCGGCTGTTGTATCACTCAATCATGGGTAGCTTGGGGACTTGCTTATACAAAAGTTGAGTCACGCGATTTCTTGAAGCTCTCAATACCGAACGCCTATGCAACGGGAATTTTACAATATGCGGCTGTGTATTTATTCCTGACAGGATTCGGCGCGGCTTGGATGGTAGGTTAAAATTTGATATTATGCCCTCTCGTGATTAATTTTATGGGAGGGCTTTATTATAATCATGAAAAAATTTTATTTTGCTGTAATAGTTTTTCTTATTCTGAGTTTATCTGTCAGTGCAGGCTCTGAAACGTGGATACTTAAGGCCGGGGATAAGTCTTCAGCTATAAATATAGAAGTTACTGACCGTGAATCCCCGAAAAAAGTCGGCATAATAGGAGCTATGGACGTAGAAATTGCTTTATTGAAAGAGTCAGCCGTTATCATGAGTCGCGAAAAAATTGCGGGAATGGAATTTTACAGCGGCACACTCGGAAGTTCAGTAATCGTAAAAAGCGGTATGGGTAAAGTCAACGCGGGAATTTGTGCGCAAATTTTGATAACTCATTTCGGAGTCAATGAAATAATAAATACTGGCGTAGCTGGCTCTCTGAATCCTGATTTAAATATAAGCAGTCTAGTTATAGCAGTTGATTGTGCATGATTTTGACGTGTCATATATAAATTTTGCAAAAGGTGAGATTCCATATACCGGCAAATTTGCATTTGAGACTAATAATAAATTACGCGCTGAAATCATGAAAGCTGCTAAAAAATTCGCTCCGTTCAGAAATGTAATCGAGGGTAGAATTTGCACAGGGGATCAATTTATTCACGACAAATCACAGAAAGAGTCAATTATAAAAAATTTCGGCGGGGATTGCTGCGATATGGAAAGCGGGGCAATTGCTCAAGTCTGTTACTTGAATAAAATACCGTTCGCAATTATCCGGGCAATTTCTGACAGTGCAGACTCAGAAACTACAAAAGATTTTCAGGAATTCGAGGAAGTTACAGCGAGATTAAGTGCTTCAATAGTTAAATCAATGCTAGAAGGGAGATAATTTTTACAGATGCCCGAAGAAATTAGAGAAAGAAAAGTCCGCATGGGTATAGATGTCGGCGGAACTTATACAAAATGTGTAGCAATGGATAATCTGACTCATGAGATTATCGGCAAAAATGAAGTCAAGACAACACATGACGATAAAGACGGAGTCGCTGCCGGAGTAGTTCAGTCATTCCGTAATTGTATGGCTGAAAATGGCATAAAGCCCGAAGACGTTGTATTTGTAGCTCACTCAACGACTCAAGCAACAAATGCATTTATTGAGGGAGATGTCGCAAATGTCGGAGTTTTCGGAGTCGCAGGCGGATGGTTTGAAAGTTTCTTAGCAAAAAGACAGCTCGCACTAAAAGATATAGTGTTAGATCCTAAGACTCAGAAAGTCATAAAAATTTTTAACGCATTTGCTCGCAAGAAAGAATTAACGCCCGAACTCGTAAATAGCACAGTCGACGAATTAATTAACAAGGGTGCGCAGGTTATAGTCGCGTCAATGGCATTCGGAGTCGACAGCATGGGAGAAGAGCAGATGATTCACGACGCAGCAGCAAGTAAAAATATTCCTGCAACAATGGCTTCTGATATTACGAAATTATACGGACTTACACGCAGGACTCGAACAGCAGCAATAAACGCGTCAATTTTGCCTAAAATGATAGCCACTGCAAACGCTACAGAAAGTTCCGTGAGAAAAGCCGGTGTAACAGTCCCATTAATGATAATGCGAGGCGACGGCGGAGTCATGGAAATTAACGAGATGAGAAAACGCCCGATCTTGACAGCTTTATCAGGGCCGGCAGCTTCTGTTATGGGATCATTGATGTATTTGCGCGCGTCAAATGCTATTTATTTCGAGGTCGGAGGCA
Organism: uncultured Synergistales bacterium; assembly: GCA_905233515.1. Taxonomy (GTDB): domain Bacteria; phylum Synergistota; class Synergistia; order Synergistales; family Aminobacteriaceae; genus JAFUXM01. The sequence goes on along the minus strand of CAJOEQ010000108.1, from coordinate 7,327 downwards.
CTACTACAAATATCGGAGTTATAAAAAATGGCCGTCCGGGCGTTGATTATGCACAAATCGGAGGTCATGACACTTATATAAGTTCTCTCGACGTAAGAATTTTAGGCTGTGCAGGCGGTTCAATGGTCAGAATAAACGATAAAGAAGTTGTTGACGTGGGCCCTAGAAGTGCTCATATTGCTGGCTGTGAGTATGCTTGCTTTACTCCTGAAGATGAGATTGTTGACCCTCAAATTGAAATGGTAAGCCCGAAACCAGGAGATCCGAGCGATTATGTAATTATCAAGCTCAAGAGCGGGAAAAAAATTTGTTTCACTAATACTGACGCGGCGAATGTGTTAGGCTTGATTGACGAGAAATATTTTGCTCATGGAAATGCGAACGCAGCAAGAAAGGCAATGCAGCCGGTTGCTGATAAACTCGGAATCACTGTAGAAGAATTAGCGACTCAGATTTTAGAGAAGGATTACGAGAAAGTCAGCGCGTGTATTAATGCATTAGCTGATAAATATCAATTAGATCAAGAAAGCATGAAACTTGTCGGGTGCGGTGGAGGTGCTGCGTCCTTAGTGCCTTATTGCGCTAATAAAATGGGACTTCAATACAGCATTCCCGAAAATGCCGAAGTAATTTCATCAATCGGAGTCGCTCTCTCAATGGTGCGTGACGTTGTAGAAAGAGTCATCCCGAATCCTACTCAGGAAGATATTAGAGATCTCAAGAAAGAAGCTATTGATGCGGCTGTGAGTTCGGGGGCTGCTCCTGACACTGTAGAAGTACATATCGAGATCGACTCTCAAACTGGAAAAGTTACAGCAATTGCAACGGGATCAACTGAAGTAAAGACTACTGATTTATTAAAAGAGTGCGACGAGTCAGAAGCTGAACAATTAGCACGTGAGGATTTCGGCTCAAAAGTCAGTAATATACACTTGGCCGCGAAAACCGATAAATTTTACGTCTATCAGGGCGATAAAGACGAAAAGCACCCAGTCAGAATCGTTGACAAGAAAGGATTTATACGCGTTCAGTGTTCACAAGCTGAAGTCGTTAAATGCAAAGTCAGCAGTTATCTTGATGAAGTTCGCAGATTATGGGAAGATACAGCAGTATTCAAGACTGACTCAATTTTGAGGCCGGATTATTTTGTTTGTTTCGGGCCAAGAGTCAGCGATTACAGCGCAGTAGATCTTGAACATATAGAGCTGCTTATGGATTTAGATATAGGCGACAGGGACTCCGACGAAGAAATTATAATAGTCGGCTCAATCACTGAAATATAAAAATGGACTGGCAATACATAAGGCAGAAATTAAGGCCAATTGCAGACGGTTTATTTGGTAAGCAAAGAATATCGCGCTACGAGAAGCCGCACTATAAAGTCAGAGAACTTGATTATATGCTCGCAAAACTCGTTAAGATTCCTGCGTTAGAGTGGCGTAATTATGCGTTTTCGCGTGAAATTCTCAACGGCAAATTTAATGACTCCCAGCGTCTTGAATGGGCAAGAAAATCAATTGAATGCGGGACTCTTTACGCAAATAAATTAATTCAGGAATATAACACGTCAGACTCTGACGAACTCGCGCGCGCTCTGGGTCTGAAAGTTAGTTATCCTCAATATCCCGAAAAAACTGACAGAGTTTTATTTGCTGATTTCGTTATGCCCGATAAGATTAATATTTTCATGGATGCAATTTACAGGGCTGAGAGACTTTTACAGAAACACGCGATTAAACGAGTCTTGACTGGAAAATTGAATCCTGCGAAATTGATTTTAGCACATGAGATATTTCACTTTATTGAAGACAAATACAAGCAAGAAATTTTTACGAAAACTGAAAAAATTAGACTCTGGAGTCTGGGTTTCTTGCACAATGACTCAGGAATTTACGCGCTCGGAGAAATTGCCGCGATGTCATTTGCTGAAAAATTATGCGATTTGCCTTATTCGCCTTATGTTATGGATGTCTTCTTAGTGTATGATTATTCACCTGAAGACGCAAGCGGACTCTATGAAGAGATTATGACTCTGACAGGTTTAGAGCCGTAAAGCAAAGAAGGGAGCTAAAAATTTTTAATGAAGGTAAAATTTGACGAACTCAAGGCAATTACAAAACAAGCATTCTTAAATATGGGACTCAGTGAAGAGAATGCAGAGACTTGCGCGCTTGTTCACTGCTCATCGAGTGCCGACGGAGTCGAGAGTCACGGAATGAATAGAGTCCCCCGTTTTGCTGAATACGTTAAAAAAGGTTGGATTAACGTAAAAGCTAAATGCGAACTCGTGAAAGCAAAGGGCGCGGCAGAAAATTATAATGGCAATTTAGGGATCGGAGTAATCAACGCTCTATTTTGTTCAGACAGGGCTATAGCTCTTGCAAAAGAACATGGAATCGGGCTTGTTTCTCTGAAAAATACTACTCACTGGATGAGGGGCGGCACTTACGCTTGGAAAATGGCGGAGGCCGGTTTTGTCGGAATAAGCTGGATCAGCACAGAAAGCTGTATGCCCATGTGGGGGAGCGATGTTCCCGGCGTTGGCAATAATCCATTTTGCGTTGCGATTCCTCGTGATGACGGTCAAATCGTCGTAGATATGGCAATGAGTCAATATGCTTACGGAAAATTAGGAGTCTACAGGCTCGCAGGTAAACAATTACCATATCCGGGCGGCTTTGATAAAGAAGGAAATTTAACGAGTGATCCCGCAAAAATTGAGGAATCTTTGCGAGTTCTCCCGACTGGCTACTGGAAAGGATCAAGTCTCGCTATAGCACTTGATTTAGCAGCCGCAGCAATTTCTAACTGACATGGACGGCGAAAATTATAAAGGCAGCTGTACGGGCTGTTCTCAAATTTTTATAGCGATTGATCCGTATATGTTCGGAAGTCATGAAGAGATTCAGGGAAAATTGAATCGCCGAGTCAAAATCGCTGACAGCACCCACCCTATAGATGCAGCTCATCCGGTAAAATGTCCGGGAGAAAGCACTATTTTACGCCGTAAAAAAAGTATGTCGGAAGGCGTGCAAGTTGATGATATAATTTTTGAACAAGTGAAAGCGCTCGCAGAAGGTCGGGAATTTGCCGGCCATATCGAGTAAATTTTTATAGGAGGGTAAAATTACAATGTTCACAGGAAAAGTTAAGGAAGCAGCAAAGTACGATTATCTTGCGGAAAAATTCAAGCTCGGTTATAAGTGGCTTGCTGAGAATGACGTTAAGTCAATGGCCCTAGGAAAATACGAGATTTCGGGCGATGATGTTTTTGCGTTAGTTCAGAGCTACACGACTCAGCCGGAAAAAGAACGCAAATTTGAGACTCATGACGCATATTTTGATATTCAGTACATGGCTGAAGGCTCGGAAATGTTCGGGGTTTGCGCTCGTGAGGGCTTGAAATTAACGGAGGATCTCAAGGACGAAGACGTTAAATTCTATGAAGATCCGGAAATGTACGGCATGGTATTACTTGAAGAGGGCAATTTTATTGTAGTCTCGACTGAAGAAGGACATAAGCCGAGATGTGCAGCCGGTCAGCCCGCAAAAGTCAAAAAAGTTGTAATCAAAGTTAAAGCGTAAAAGCTCAAAAATATAACAGGAGGAAATGAAATCATGAAAACTGTATACGATTTAGGTGGAGGCTTAAGACTCGTTGACCTGTCAAAGCTCGTTGATCCTGCTACAGAAACTCGCCGCTGCAAATTATATAGATTCAATACTGGCGGGCCGATTCCTGATTTTCACACAAATGTTGATATTATGACTCACTTAGGGACTCACGCTGAATGCCCCTATCATCATAATGATAACTGGCCGGACGTTACCGGGATCCCCCTGACTACTTTTGTAGGGCGCGGCGTTTATGTTGATTTCAAAGAGTCATGCGCTCCGAACTCGCATATTACCGCGAAAGATTTAGACCGTGAGGCCAAGAAAGTACGCGAGGGCGATATTGTAATAATTGACTCGTCGTATAAATTAAATCCCTTCACGCCTGACACTAACACGGAAAAAGATAAAAGATTATTCGTGAACGGTGAGACAGCCGAATGGTTCAAAGCTAAGAAAGTAAAAGCAGTAGGATTCGGCGACGGCGTTTCTATTGAGAATTGCAACGAGGATGTAAAGCCCTTCCATGATATTTTACTTGCTGAGGGAATTATATTTATTGAAGTCCTGAAAAATTTAGAGAGCCTGCAAAAAGATGTATTCTTTATGTCATTTGCTCCGCTGCCAATAGTAGGACTTGACTCGAGCCCTGTACACGCTTATGCAATTGAGGGTATAAAGGAGTTCTCAGAATAATGAAAATTGCAGTAATAGGCGCGGGGGCAATGGGTTCAATTTACGGCGGGAGACTCTCACAGCACAATGAAGTATATTTAATTGATACAAATCCGGCAGTAATTGAGGCTGTGAACTCTAAGGGGCTTATACTTGAGGAGAACGGAGAAGATAAAATTTTCCACCCTAAAGCAGTAGCAAGCACTGAATCTCTTGAGCCTGTTGACTTGATAATATTATTCGTGAAGGCTTTATATTCGCGCGCGGCACTTGAGAGCAACAAAAATTTAATTGACTCTCATACTTATTTATTGACTCTGCAAAACGGATCAGGCCATGAAGATATTTTATCGGGATTCGCTAAACCTGAAAGAATCATAATCGGCACAACTGAAGACAACGGCGCATTCTTAGCTCCCGGACATATCAGGCACGGCGGCAAAGGCAATACAAATGTCGGAATGCTCGTTAAAGATTCTGAGTCGTTTTTGCCCAAATTGAAGGAAGCATTTGACTGCTGCGGCTTTAATGTGCGAATTCACGAGAATATACAGCAATTAATTTGGAATAAATTATTTGTCAACGTCGCACTAAGTGCAGTAACAGGCGTATTAAAATGTGAAATCGGCTTTATCACAGAAAATGAAAACGCTTTCACACTCTCGAAAAAATTATTACATGAGGCCGTAACAGTTGCTCACGCCCTGAATCTCAAAGCAGACGAGGACGAATTACTTGACGAGATTAAAGAAGTCGCGAAAAATTCACCTCATGGCGTTACGTCAATAAGTGCAGATATGAGAGCAGGCCGTAAAACTGAAGTAGACACAATAAGCGGCTCAGTTGTGAGAGCAGCTGCAAAATGCGGAGTCTCTGTTCCTTGTCATGAGTTCATAGTTAATTTAATTCATGCTATGGAAAATATGAAGAGTTAAATTTTATGAGGTGAAATTTTTATGAAAGCAGTACGAATTATTGAGCCTTTCAAAGTTGAATGCATTGACGTACCTAAGCCCGAACCTAAAGAAGGCCAAGCGTTATTAAAGATTATGGCTGCGGGGATTTGCGGGTCAGATATAGGCGCATTCAGAGGCACAAATAATCTCGTGAGTTATCCGCGAATTATCGGGCATGAATTATCGGCTGTAATTGAGTCAATTCCTGCTGATAATCCTAAAGGTTTAAAGCCCGGTGATAAAGTTGTCGCAGAGCCTTACATGTTTTGCGGTGATTGTTACCCGTGCAGAATAGGCCGTACAAATTGCTGCACTCATATGCAAACTTTAGGAGTTCACAGAGACGGCGGAATGTGCGAATATTTTTGTCATCCTGCAAATATGCTCGTGAAGATTCCCGACGGTATGACATGGGAGCAAGCGGCAATGGCTGAGCCCTTAACTATCAGTTTACACGGGATTCACAGAGGCGGACTCAAAGAGGGCGAATTTTGCGCAGTTATAGGAGCCGGGCCGATCGGTTTAGCTGCTGCAATGGCTGCACAGGCTTATAAAGCGCACGCGATTTTAATAGATATTGTTCAAGAAAGACTCGATTACGCTAAAAAAGTCGGCATTGAATACACTATTAATTCAGCAAAAGAGAATCCGACCGAACGAATCGCAGAAATCACGGGCGGCGATATGGCTCAATTAGTCGTCGAGTGTTCAGGAGCAAACGCACAAATCCGGGCAGCTCTTGATTATGCATCACACGCCGGGAGAATTACTCTAACAGGCTGGCCAAAGAAAGAAACGAGCCTCCCGACTGATTTAATCACGAAAAAAGAATTAGACATCAGGGGCGGACGTAACAGCGCGCATGAATTCGAGGAAGCATTAGAATTAATTCACTCAAAGCGCGTTGACATGGAGAAACTTTTAACAAAAGTAGTAACAGTTGAAGAAGCTCCGGCGGCTATAATTGATATAGAGAAGAACCCCGGCAATTATATGAAAGTCATCGTTAAATTTTAAGTGAATTAATAAAAATTTTCTCCCTGTTGAGAGATTGAATAAAAGTCTTTCAGCAGGGAATTTTTTTGTGCAAAATAGTGTATAATATCGAGAAAAATTTTTTTAGGAAGGAATGAATAAATTTGACTCAAGATTTAGCATTAGAAAATTTTGATTCTGATATTCAGACACAAGCGCACGAAGAGCCCGAAATTATGGACACTGAAGAATTAAGGAAAATTGCGAAAGGTATAATCGCAAAACATAGAAAGGCATTCGAGGCACTTGCAAATGCGTGAGATAACAGTAGAACAAGTTATAATTTTGCATTCTGATATGATTCTCGAGACAGGCGGCAGCGACGGCATAAGAGACAGGGGACTTCTTGAGTCTGCGGTTAATGCTCCTTTTCAGTCATTCGGCGGCTATGATGTTTACCCGACAATTTACGAGAAAGCTGCGAGATTGGGCTTCGGTCTTACGCAAAATCACGCATTTATTGACGGAAATAAAAGAATCGCGGCTTTAATAGTCATTGAATTTCTCAAGATTAACGGGATCGAGATAGACTGCACAGAGTTTGAATTATTCTCGTTATTCTACAAATTAGCAGCCTCTGAAATTTCCTTTGAAAATCTCGTAGACTGGATCAAGACTCACGAAGCCCACTAAAATTTTTATTGTCTCGCTGTTAATCCACCGTCAACGCACAAAATTTGACCCGTTATAAAATCTGCTGCCTCACTGCATAAAAACAAAGCCGCCGCCGCAATGTCCTTTTTCTGGCCGATCCTGCCTAATGGTATACGATTTATTAGTGAATCATAAAAAATTTTATTATCTAACTGGAACGAGTTTATTTGCGTTCTCACAAATGTAGGTGCTATTGCGTTCACGTTTATATTATATTTGCCCCATTCACAAGCTAATTGCTTTGTATACATGTTTAATGCGCCCTTGCTCGTGCAGTAAGCAATATAATCTTTATCAGTTCCGATTATGCTTTTAACTGATGAGAGATTTAATATTTTGCCGGTATTCTGAGGAAGCATGAATCTCTTCCCAGCCTCGCGCGTTACATTGTG
>CAJOEQ010000107.1 GCA_905233515.1 uncultured Synergistales bacterium | reverse complement strand
TTCATTTAGCAAACCTCCTGAATATAAAAATTTTACACATGACTCCGCCCGCCTGCCTTATGGTATAATTGACAACATAAAACAAGGGTGGAAAGAAGTTAACAACTTCTAGCCACGTGTAGTAAAAGAATCGAACACTTTTATTATAACACAACCCTTGTTAGTTTTTTATGCACTTTTTTAGAATAAATCACGAAATTTCAGCAAAAAAAATAACCCGGCAATTAACACCGGGCAAAAGGTAAAATTTTTAATTATTCTTGAATAACAGCGTCATTAATTTCAGGACATCACGCCCCTTTTCTTTAGGACTCTTGCTTAATTCACTTGCTGGAATCTCTTCATCTTCACGGAGCTTTAACACTTCGCAAGCAATAGAATTAACTTCGGGATTATTATTAAATTCCGGCAAAAAGCTGACTACATCGAGCAATAAATTTCTAACGCTTTTACGTTCTTTATCAGACAGCCAAGCGCACAAGAATTCGCCGTAATAGTCAGGCCCGTATTGAGTGGGAGAATTCAGCGGCTTTTGTGATTCAAGTCTTATATTATCGTCTTCAGTTAATGGGAAGTAGTCATTTATGCGCTGTCTAAGAGGCTCAAAGACTCTATCTTCATCGACTGCAACCGACGCACAAATAAATTCAAGCATGAAAGAAGCTACTCTATAATTTTGTGATAATTGAGTGCCTTGTTTGAGCTCAAGAAATAAAATTTTGTCGTCCCAGTGATAATCCCTCCCCGAAATTCCTAAATCCGGCACAATTTGCCAGCCTTCAACCTGTGCAGTGTCGACAATTGCTTTGCGTTCCTTACCAGTTAATTTTATGTCCTGAGAAACTTTAAACTTGAATAATCTTCCGAGATTGCCCAGTGTAGAGAGTAAAGGCAGCTCGCTCCCTTCAGGTCTCAACGTCTTAATAAATCCCTCAAAATCTGGGCGGTCTTCAATATTTGACAAATCCGGCAATTTCTCAGCTTGTTTATTAGCAGTCAAAAACACTTCCCACGAGTCTAATAACGGCTTGAAAACTGTTAAATTTTTAAAGAAGTCAGGCACTTCTACTGTTTCGCTGTCTTTCTTGCTTAATTTTATAGACGGGTTATTAGGAGTATACGAAATTTTTAGAATATCTTGAGGTTTAGCGAGTATTAGCCCCCCTTTGCATAATTCTTTATAGATCGGCGTAAATTTCTGTAATGACTCTTCAGAATGAGGCAGCCACGGGTCATTTTCTCTGTGTAAATGCTTTGAAGTCCTTGCTACAGTAAAAGCTACTGAGCTGGGAAGAGGCAGCATAGAATTTGCATAAGAATTCAATAAAATATCAAGCAAACCTTCAGGCACTACTGATAAACGACTGCAAAAATTTAATAAATCTTCGTCAGGCAGCCAAATTTTTATAGCAAGCCAAGTTATAAACGTGATAATATTTTCTGTCAGAGCTTCCCATCTCATTAACGGCAATAATCTAAACGCTTCATTAATGCACAGTCCGAGATCTAATTTATCAATAATTGTGCGGCGTTCAATTCCGTAAAGCCAAATAGTAGGATAACAAATATGCAAAGGCGGTTGAATTCTAGCACCTGACAGCCAAGTTAAATAAATCCCTCGTTGTAATGGACTCATTGCTGCGTAACTCTCTGCACCTTCAGCGGGTAAAGGATCGCCCTGTTTAGGAAATTCAATCGGCAAAGTTACATCAATGCATGAAGGCTCAGGGGTCGCGCATTCTCCATTTGACCAATAAACGACGGGGCCGGGAACGACTATATTATTAATTTGTATTGAGCCTGCACGCCCGCACCATCTCAATAAATTAGACTGCGCCTGAGCTTTTTTCTTAGGTTCAGTTGATAAACCATAGGGGGACTCTTCACCGGCCGGGGCATGTGATGAATAAGTTGCTCCTGCTACTGTATCAGCGTCAGTTACTGGACGTGCAGAGAGAATAAAGCCGCCTTCATTCTGTGAGTCATCATCGGGCAAATCAAGCGACGACTCATTATCTACAACAACGGGCGCAAGTTCTTCACTGTCAGATTGAGACTGCGAATTATTTTCGGGATTAGTAGATTTATTTTGCTGTCTTAAGAATGCCCCGACCGCAATCGCAACGAATAAGCCTATTACAAGATAAATCATGATTTAATTTTCCGCCTGCTTTCATGTTATATTTATAAAATCTCAAGTTGATATTTTTCGAGCATTAAGACGGGATTATAAGATAATTTTGCCTCTCTGAGTCCCGGCTCGCCCATATCTTCTTCACGATTAATATATAAATAAGTTTTCGGCAAATTTTTCAGAAATAAATAGTTTATAGCTTGATAACTTCCTGCGTATTCAGCAAAAGCCTTCTCAAAGCAGACATCTAAATTTTGCTCGTCTAATTCCTGCGCTATTGTATAAGCGATAATTTTATCTTCAATTTTTATTAAGCCGCCTATAAAATTAAACTCGTCCCAGTGATTTAGAGCTTCTTTTATTGCCTCGTCCTCGTCTAAAAGTGAGTCGGCCTCGTCCTGATTTAAAGTTGCATCGCGGTGAATTCGCCATTTTTCTTGAAATTCCATGATTGAGTCAAAATCTTCACGCTTAATCGGGAAGTAATCCCATTCGTAACCGTCAAGAAATGCGCGGACTCTGTTACGTTTATGCGCGAATGCTTTACCCTTCAGAGAGATTAAATCTTTGCTTGCATAAATATATTCGTGCTGATCTCGATCATTTAAGAATCTCAAATTTTCGCGGGAGTCTAACAAATTTTTTAAATCGGCTGGAACGTCATAAATAACGCTGCCTCGTTCAAATTGTGATAATTCATTGTCCCAGTTTATATTATTATCGCGCCAATTTCCAAGAGGGCCGAATATTCCCGGAATAGTTCCTCCTGATCTGAACCATAATAAATTTTGCGGGCTGAATGCGATTTCAATCGGATAAGCGTGCCTCCATGCCCATAGACAAAAAAATGAGTACTCAGCATAATGCACCGGCGAATCTGAATAATAGCGCGTGAAAATTTCTTTATCTTGCCATTGTAACGGCCTGAATTCGAGCATAATTATATAATTCCCTTCACGAAATTTTTATATATATAAATACGAAAAAAGCGGCCTGAATAATACAAAGCCGCCTAAGATTTCAAGTTATACCAGAAAAAATTATTTGCTGATAGGAGCGTCAAGGACTTTGTCCTTCAGATCTTTACCGGGTCTGAACATAGGGACTTTCTTTGCCGGAATATGAACGACTTTTGTAGGATCCTGCGGGTTGCGTCCTTCTCTTGCTGCTCTCTCTTTGACCTCGAAAACGCCAAATCCCACGAACGTGCAGCGATCACCCTTTGCGAGTGCGCCCTCTATTTCCTGAAATACTCCATCAACGACCGGAGCAACATCTTTCTTGCGCATATTAAGTTTAGTAGTAATTGCGTCAATAAGTTCTGCTTTAGTCATTATTTACACCTCCTGATTAAAACTTTCCTGCATTTTATCAGCTTTTATGAATTATGCAAGAGATTTAGCGGGCATTTTACAAGGATTAACGCAAAATTTCATTCAAACAGGCACAAATAAGCGCGTCTTGCCTTAGATCGTTCGTCTCTGCGCTGCCATAATAGACGGAAAAATTTAATTGCTCCGAGCGGGCCGTGTTTTAATAACATATAAGGCACGTACAAAATATCAGGTCTGATAAATTGCTTGAGTCCTAATTTGCGATAAAAGCCGTTTTGTTTTTGCCGAGATAGATAGAATTCAAATTCTCTGTTAATATCTTTTTTGCGGCGAGTAATGCTATTTGAATTGCCTATAACATAATATAACACTTCAGGAATGACTATAAAATTTTTTGCCTTAAGCCCTATCTGATAAGTGTAGAAGACATCATTATTAATATTACAGCTCTCAAAGATTATATTATTTTCTCGAATGAACGACATTTTTAATAGTTTATTCCACGGGGTCATATTTCTGAATCTGATTAAATTTTCTGTGTCGTGATTAGCTCCTTTCAAGTAAGAGAGTACAGAATTATTTGATAGATTATTGGGCAATTCTTTCCCGGCTTCATTCTGAATTCTTACGCAAAAAAATAGACAGTCGATATTATTTTGACTGCCTGTATACTTATCAAATACTTCAAACGCATTTGCTGCGAATCTGTCATCTGAATCAACTGCTATGAAATATTCACCCGTTGAGCGTTCGAGTCCTTTATTTCTTGCGTTGCCAGCGTTGACATGTTCGAGGAAAAGAATCTCTAAATTTTTGTGCGTTAAAGTCTTGAGTATATTAACGTTTTCTATATTGCTTCCGTCGTCTGCAACGATAATTTGAATATCATCACGTTCGGGAATACTTGCCAGCATTCTCCGTAAAAGATCCGCGCTGTTATAATGCGGGATGACTACAGAATATTTATACATTGTACCTCCTGTAAAAATTTAGCTTCTCATCTGCCACCTCCTATAAAGACCGGCGAACAGATGGAAAATCTCCGGCCCTGAGTAAGTGAGTAGTGCTGCGAGT
>CAJOEQ010000106.1 GCA_905233515.1 uncultured Synergistales bacterium | reverse complement strand
CACATAAAGAAATAATACAAGCACACAAGTTAACATATAGCCAAATGGCTCAAGAACGAAACTCGCAGCAAGAACGAGTGCAATTCCTATACACATGCGGGCGCGAATACTTAATAACGAGTCAAGTGAGAATTCAGGATTATTGCGATTTTTACGGATTATATTAATTATATTAATTGCTATACAGATCAACAATAAAATTATTATAGTTTTCGGCCACATGTCGGGCTTGAGTGTATAGGGATTTCGCGCGACTCTGTCAGGTATGGGAGCTTCTAAGACGTTAAAGAAATACGCATAAAGCAGTCCCAGCCATAATAATATATTACAAATTAATTCAAACACTGAATAATTCACTCCTTCAAAAAATAAAAAACGGGGCATGACTCACCCCGTGAAGATTTCAAAAAATTTATTTCGCGTAGTAATCTTTCTTCATTACGCCTTCTGCTTTGAGATAATCACTCAACAATTTATAATCCTTCTCACAGTCAGCCGCGTATTCTTCAGGTCCGGCAAATCCGGGTCTCTCATCGTAACAACCCTGAACTAAGAAAGCCTGCCATGTTGGATCTTGTGATGCCTTCTCAATTGCTGCGACTAATACGTCAATTGCTTCTTTGGGAGTTCCTTTTTTCGCAAAAATTCCGCGCGCCGGCCCTAAGACTGAATTAATGCCTAGTTCTACAGAGCATTCTACATTTGGATAGCGTTTCATTCTCTTTTCACATAAAGCAAGCAAAGGCACTACATCTCCAGCAGTAATTAAGCCCTCGATTTCGTCAGTTCCTGTTACCATAATATCAATATGCCCGCCGACTAAAGCCGAATTCATTTCAGAGCCTGACGGATAAGAGACATCAAGAATATCAAGACCTTCAAGAGCCTGCTTTAATGATGCGCCGTCAAGTCCTGTACTTGTGAGCATTCCAACACTGACCTCGAACGGGTTTTCTTTGACGTATTTAATCATTTCTGAGAAAGTTTTATAGCCTTTACGATCCATTGCCTTTTTTGAGGCTGTAATTACGTTAATTGCGTGAACAAGTCTAGCTACCGGGATAAATTCATCTTTGAAATTCATTGACGTTGTGCCTTGAATATCCTGCATGAAAAGACTTTGAGTCCCTAACATGTAAGTATATCCATCTGCAGGCTGCTTATAAACGTATTCAACAGCTGTAACTCCATTTCCGCCGGTTACGTTTACTATTTCGACTTCCTGACCGAGAATAGTTTTAAGCAAATTTGCCATTGGTCTTAATGTAGAATCAGCTCCGCCGCCGACTCCCCATGGACATACGATACTGATTTTGCGCTCAAATTTCCATTCAGCAGAAGCGAACGACGCAGCACAGAAAACTAGCATAATTGCAAGTAAAATTGATAAATATTTTTTCATGAGTTTACCTCCCTGAATAATAATAAAATTAAGTGATTGCATTCTATCAGATTTCAGACTAAATCAAACCCGTTAAACATGCTGATTTTAATTTCATGCTAGAATCTTTATAAATTTATTCATTCATGAAGGGAGAAATTTTTTATCATGGCACTAAATTTTATGGATTTGCTAGGCTCAATGATTCAAGGGGGCGGGATGACTCCATCTTCTAATCAAAGAATGTCGAACGCTGGCGGAGGGCTTCAGGATTTATTAGGCTCTCTTATGGGTGCAGGTCAAACCGTAAAAAATAAAGTCGGAGGCGATAACTTAGCAGCTACAGGAATCGGCGCATTATTAGGAGCTTTAACAGGAAAATCACAAAGCACTACTTTAAATTCACTCGGCGGCGGTTTAATGGGATTGCTCGGCATGATGGCTTATAAGGCTTTCACTAACAAAGGCAGCAGCAATAATAATGTAAATCAAAATCAACCTGCTTATAACCCTCCTACACCGCAGCAGCAGGCCTCAGACGCTGAAATTATTTTACTGGCAATGATTGACGCTGCAAAATCTGACGGACAAGTCGACGCGAACGAACTTAATAAAATTATGGCAAAATTACAGGAATCAGGAATCGGCCAAGAGGGAGTCAATTATGTAATCAACAAACTTAACAGCCCGATGGAGACAACAAAAATTTTAGCAGCAACAAGAAATAGACCTGATTTAGCGGCTCAAGTTTATGCGGCATCATTAATGGCCATTGAAGTAGACACCGACGCAGAAAGAAATTATCTTGATAAACTCGCTAAAGGAATGGGACTCACTGCTGACGTTATAGGCAATATCGAAGAAATGACAGGCACAAGCAACACGAGTTATGTTTGTTAGTTATTATTTTCTTTGCGCTTGTTAATTAAATTTTCTACTAAGCGATTAAATAATTCGTAACCTTTTTCAGTAGGGGGGAGCTCGATTCTTGTGCCTTCTCCCTCATAAACTAGCATTCCATTTGATTCGCTCGAATTTGGATAATAAAAAGTAGCTCTGTTATTATGCCTGTTAGAGTCAAATCTTTCTGCTACTATGTCATCAGGTGAAATCTTTAACAAGTTAGCAAGTTCTATTATTCTTGTCCCAGTCGGTGCCGTTTCTCCTGCTTCCCAGCGTCTTAATGTTGCGATTGAGACTCCTAATTTTTCAGCTAATTGTATTTGAGTAAGACCCGCTGTTTTGCGTGCTAGTCTTATATTTGCGCTTAATGGCATTTTATGATAACTCCCCTTGCATAAAAGATTGATTTTACGCGTGAATTATAACTGAAAAAATATTTTTCCCGCAAGAGTCGCATTAATCGTAAACTAATTATATAATTTTCGCGTTGACGATAAAAATTTAACAAATGGAGGAATCTAATGCGTGGAAAAGTTTTACAAGTTCTTGAGTCAAAACGCGGCGAATTTATTTCAGGTGAAACCTTAGCAGAATCTTTGAATGTCTCACGTGCCGCTATCTGGAAAATTATAGACTCTCTTAGAAGTGAAGGCTATAAAATTAAAGCAGTCTCAAATAAGGGCTATTCACTTGAAAAAATTAACGACGTATTGACTAAAGAAGGCATTAAATCATATTTGCGTGAAGATTCACGAGTCAGCGATATAATTTGTCTTGATAAAATTGACTCGACTAATAATTACGCGAAAAAAATAGCTCTCAATAATGCCAAGCACGGGACTTTAATAGCTGCTAATTCTCAGACAGCAGGGCGCGGAAGATTCGGACATTCTTTTGACTCACCTGCTGGGACGGGGTTATATATGAGTCTCATTTTACGGCCTAAAATTGAATCTAAAAAATTTCAATTTATAACAATTGCGGCGGCTGTTGCTGTGTGTCAGACTATAAAAGATTTATGCGGATTCAATCCCGTTATAAAATGGGTAAATGATATTTATCTTGACGGCAAAAAAATTTGCGGAATCTTGACTGAGGCTGTAACAGGTTTTGAGAGCGGAGAAATTGAAAGCGTTATAACTGGAATCGGAATAAATATAACTACTCAAAAATTTTCAGGAGACTATAACGCGGGAGCATTGTTTCAAGATGATAATATAATTTGCTCAAGAAATTCAATTTGCGCAAGAATAGCGGATTATATTATGAAATTTGCGGAAAATTTAAGCTCTCAAGAAATAATAAACTCATATCGCGAGCGTTCAATCTTGACAGGGAAAAATATAAGCTACATCAAAGACGGGGGAAAATTAAACGCTCATGTCTCAGGAATTGACGACGAGGGCGGCTTAATCATCATAAACGAATCAGGAAATCAAGAAATTTTACGATCCGGAGAAATTTTCACAGTAAGGGAGAATCTTTCATAAATCATGAAAACAAAATATATTATTTTATGCGCTTTATTTGCGGCGTTAATTGCGATTGGGACTCATATAAGAATTCCCACTCCTTTATTGCCTTTAACTCTGCAAACATTATTTGTAGTCTTGTCAGGTCTAGTACTGGGCAAAAATTACGGTGCTATTTCCGTTTGTGTCTATATAGGAGCAGGACTCGCGGGGCTGCCTGTCTTCACTGGGTCTGTATTAAATCCTACTTTCGGTTATATTCTGGGATTTATAGGCGGCGCGTGGATTGCAGGTTATATCGCTGAAAAATTTTCGCCTCGTCTCTTAACATGGATTGCGGGAGCATTGGCCGGGATTGCTGTAATTTATGCGGCGGGGATTCCCTATTATTATTTAATGAGCAAGTACTATATCGGCAATGAGTTAGGAGCAAAGACTCTATTAATTTATTTCGTGTTAATGCCTATGCCCGGCGATGTTGTTAAGAGTATTGCTGCCGGGCTTATTGTTCAGAGACTGCGCGCGTTTTTTCCTGATAATTTCACTTGGAAGAGATAATTATATTTCCAGCTTCTCGAGAAATTCATCGCCTAATTCTTTTAACTCGCTTATAATGCGCTTTGCTGTAAGACTGAATCTCGGACGTGTCAACACAGCCGGGACTCCGTCTTTCGGATAAGTGCCAAATACTGAGCTGTTATTTCTCACAAACTTGAAAATATAATAATTAAGTTTGATTAACTCTTCTTTGTAGGCTTGCTGTGCTGCAATAGGCTCACCCTTTGTAATGTCTACCATCATGGGAACGACTCCCAGCATATTGGGATTCTGATAAAATATTTCTGTACTCTTCGTACTCGTCTAAATAATTAGCTATTTTTTTCTCAAGCTCAACGATTCCCAGTGTCGATAAATAATCAAGTTTAGCAGGCACTATATAGCAATCACTCGCTAAAATTGCATTCTTGACCATCACATAAAAATTTGGCGGGCAGTCAATCAAGACTAAATCATAATCATCGCGCATAGTTTCAAGTTCATTGCGTAAATAGCTGTGAATCCTGAGAGAATTACGCGCTAAAATTTCAATCGTCGGGCCGGTTGCTAGTCCTGCGAGTTCAACGTCAATATTTATTAATTCTAAGTGTGAGCTAATGAGATCTAATTTTGCATTCTCAAGAGTCTTATTAACCGGAATTACTAGAGAAGACAGCGGGGGAATGTCAGCTTGTTTCTTGACTCCTTCAAAGTAAGTCTTTAAAGTTTTCTTGCTGTTCGCGTAATTGTCGCGCCAGTATTCGGGAGTCATAAAGCTAAAAGTTAAATGTGTCTGAGGGTCAATGTCAATTAATAAAACCCTTTTGCCCTGTGATGCGGCATAAGCTCCTAAATTTGCGGTCAATATAGTTTTACCGACTCCGCCTTTATAGTTAATGACTGATACAACTTTCATGAAAATATTTGCCTCCTTCTATAAATTTTACATGTAAACTTGAGCCGAGCCGTTTTCGTCCCATCTGAGAGCGATTTTAATAGACTCGTTTATCTGCGTGTTATTCATAACAGGTGCTAAATTCCCGCCCTCTTCTGTCAAGACATAAAATGTGAATCTATCACGGTCAGCACTGTCAAATTCAGACTTGAGCGAGTCAATATCTAATTTTGCGCAAGAAATTTCACTGACTGCACCGAGCATAGCAGCCCACATATCTTTTTGAGAGTCGCTTATCATGTCGATAATTTTTTGTTTTAAATCCGGTGACTCTTGGCCTGAGTCTGTATCATCAGTGATAAAATTTTCGCCCTCAAGACGCTTTAATAATTCAATTGCGGCCTCTTTGTAGCATTTCGCACCTCGTGAACGCGGAGAATATGCAAAAATTGATAATCCCATTCTTGACGCTTCAATAAGACTCACATTTTGATTTATGCAGGTCTCAAATAAGACATCGCTAAAATTTTCTTTGACTTCTTCATAAATTTGACGTGCTATATATAAACGCGCATTATAATTTGTCATAAGAATTCCCGTGATAGCTAAATCTGGATTCAATCTTTCACGAAATACAGGCAGCGACGAATTTAATAACTGGAGTCCCAGCAAGCTATAATAACCGCCGTCCATTGGGACAATAATATTATCGCAGGCTGTTAATACATTTCGCGTGAAGACTCCTAATTGAGGCGGACTGTCAAGCAAAATATAATCATATCTATCTGATTCTATTTGCGATAAAGCCTCGCGCAAAACTGTATCATCACTAATCGGGCCGTCGTGATTTAATTCAGCCATGACTATATTTAACGAACTCGGTACAATGTCAATATTTTCCTTGCGTATTATGACCTCATCCCATGACATATCACCCGATAATAAATCAAAAACTTGAGGCTCATCGGATGAAGGAGTAATCCCGAATCCTGCGCTTAAATTGCTTTGAGGATCCATGTCAATTACTGCAATTTTCCGGCCAAGAATGGCAAGAGCGGCGGCGATATTCTGACATGCTGTAGTTTTACCGACTCCGCCCTTGAGGTTGCAGAACCCTAAAATTTTCACTTAGATGCCCCCTGACGCTTTAAGAAGGACTCAATTTCTTTATTAGGGTGAACTTTGAGACTCTCACGATATAAATCAAGAGCTTCTTTTGTTTTGCCCGCTTTATAAAGTGCGTTGGCCTCGTTAATTTGTTTATTTGCTGCACTGACTGAGTTACGTTCTCTGATTGAATTCTCGAATCTTGTAAGCCAATCTTTTAATTGAGGATTCGCTGAAATTGACTGCGCCCTGCGATAAAGTGCTAATGCCTCGTCAAGTTTACCCTGTGAATATAATTCGTCGGCCTCGTTTGCTATTCTTTGAGCGTCTATTCTTGTACCGATTCCGAAATCTTCAGCACTTCTCAAAACTGTATCAGCCGGGAGTCTCACATTTCTTAATTGAGCGATTCGCCTTCTTGCGTCTTCATTAGGCCAAACGTTAATACTCTCGCGAAATCTCTTTAATGCCTCCTGATTGCTATTTTTGCGCATTAATTCGTTGCCCTCACGATAAAGAGCCTGCGCCTGCCTTTCTCGACGTGTTATAACGCTTTGTAACTCTTCAATATGAGTCTTCAAAGTCGCGTCCGGGTTGCTTAAAACACTTGCGCCGTATTTTTGCAGAGCCTCCGTTAATTTTCCTTCACGTTCTAAAGTATTGCCCTCACCTGCGTATTTATCGGCGTTTGCTATGAGAGTCAAGCGATTTCTAATTTTTTCCATTCTGTCACTAACTGCATCATTTGAAACTATTGCGATTCCTTTAGCGTAATATTCTAAAGCCTCCTCGAACATGCTTTCACTGTCATAAGCACGCCCGGTGTCTATCAGCCAATTAGACTGCTGAACGAGCAATCTATAATCATTAACTTTCTGTTCGGCCTGTGAGATTTCTTCTGCGTCAGTATCAAGCGGCCATATTACAGCAGCAGCACGCAAATTTTTCAAAGCATCATCAAATTTTTTGCTTGAATCAAGTTTTTTAGCGTCATCTCGTAATTTCTCGGCTTTAGTGAATCTCGCAAAATTCGTGTTAAATGCCCGCATGCCTTCTGAAATTTCCGTGTCTCTAGGTGCAAGATTTACGGCGTTATTTGCAAGTTTTACCGCGTTTGCATAATTTTTTGACTCCCATTCTTCCTGTGCTTTCTGCCATAAATTCCAAGCCTCGCGCTCTCTTGTTGACTCCTCAAATCTTGACATGGGAATATTGATTCTTATTTTTGCCGAGCCCTGACCGAGTTTTATTCCCGATGAGTTAAAAGCTGTTACAGTTATTTCACTTTCTCCGACACTGCCGCGCCTGATAAAAATTTCGTTCTCGTCCTGACTCATTAGTGCCGTTGCTGCGTCTGAGATAAATTTAAAAGTGTGTTCGCCTTTGAAATCCGGTGCAAGTTCCGCGCGTATTTTTATGGGAGTATTTGCTAATAAATCACTGTCTTTCATGACATTATTTGAATGCTTTGATGAGTCCCATAAAGTTAAAGGCTTATCAACTACGACTGAAGAATTAATTACAAATTCAGTAGGTGTAATAGTGCTTTCTGAAGTGTCAATTATTTCGCCGTTGTAATTAATAAAATTTGCTGTAACTTTTACGGGCTGAGTGTCTAAAGGAGTAAAAGCAAATTCGCGCCCGCCTGCTCTGAGTGAAATTCTTGCGGGATTTTTGCCGGTTGTAGGAGCAACTGACCACTCAACAGACCCGCCCGAAGGTATCTGCGAACTCTGAACAGAAAAAATTACCTGCTCACCGACGTGAGGATCTGTATTTGTGAGAGTTACAGCCGCCCACGCCGCATTAATAGTTAATAGCGATAATGACGCTGCTAGAATAAATTTTTTTATACGCATGAAATAAATTCCCCCTAGTTTTTAGCTTTGATAATAATATAAGTATGTTTAATTATACACTGATAAAAAGTAATTAATGCAAACTCGTTAATTTGTGCGTGAAATTCTCTAAAACATGATATTATTCA
>CAJOEQ010000105.1 GCA_905233515.1 uncultured Synergistales bacterium | reverse complement strand
GATAATAATATAAGTATGTTTAATTATACACTGATAAAAAGTAATTAATGCAAACTCGTTAATTTGTGCGTGAAATTCTCTAAAACATGATATTATTCAATTAACACGATTCATTCACAAGAGAATTAAAATTTTATTAATAAAATAGGAGGTAATTTTTTCAGATGGCAGGAAGCATAAGACACGGAGTATCAGCACTGAGCGATTATGATATTTTCTTGTTTAAGCAAGGCACTCACTACAGTTTATATGACAAAATGGGCGCAATTCCCTTCACTGATCCAGCGGACGGAGTAGAAGGAGTCGCCTTTAGTGTCTGGGCACCTAATGCGCAATCAGTCAGTGTAGTAGGAAATTTCAATTATTGGAACACTGAAGCACATCCGCTCGCACCTCGTTGGGACGGTTCAGGAATCTGGGAGGGCTTTGTCCCTGATCTCAAAAAATGGGAGCTTTACAAATTCTGCATTAAGAACGTTCACGGCGAAATCAAAGAAAAAATGGATCCATTCTCGCGCCTGTTCGAACTTCCACCGAGAACATCATCAATTACCCATTGGCCCGAATACGAATGGGGAGACTCTGAATGGCTTGCACACAGAGGCGAAAAAATGAATCTCGGCGCACCCTTAAGCGTTTACGAGGTACATTTAGGCTCATGGCGGCGGCACTGGGACGACGGTTTATCGCTGTCATATAAGGAAATGGCGCAGGAATTACCCGGATATTGTGAAGATATGGGATTCAACGCCGTTGAATTTTTGCCGGTCATGGAACACCCATTTTACGGCTCATGGGGTTATCAGACACTCGGATATTTTGCTCCGACTTGTCGATATGGAACGCCTGAAGATTTCATGATGTTAATTGACGAACTTCACAAAAAAAATATTGCTGTAATTCTTGACTTTGTGCCGAGTCACTTCCCGACTGATGATTTTGGACTCGCTCGCTACGACGGGACGGCCTTATATGAACACGAAGACCCGCGACGTGGCTATCATCCTGACTGGGGCAGCTATATTTTTAATTATGGCCGCAATGAAGTTAGAAGTTTCTTGATCTCAAGTGCTGCATTCTGGATTGATAAATATCACGCTGACGGTCTAAGAATCGATGCCGTTGCTTCAATGCTGTATCTAAATTATTCAAGACGAGACGGCGAATGGATTCCGAATGTCTACGGCGGCAAAGAAAATCTTGAGGCAATTTCGCTTTTAAGAGATCTCAACAGCGAATTATTCGGCAGGTTCGGAACTATTCAGACAATCGCAGAAGAAAGCACAGACTGGCCAATGGTAACACGTCCTGTATTTCTCGGCGGACTCGGTTTCGGCATGAAATGGAATATGGGCTGGATGCATGATACTTTAGATTATATGAGTCTTGAGCCTGTTTATCGCAGCTGGCATCAGAATCAATTAACTTTCAGTATTTGGTACGCATTCAGTGAAAATTTCATGCTCTCGATTTCTCATGATGAAGTTGTACACGGTAAAGGCTCATTAATTAATAAGATGTCGGGCGATTGGTGGCAGAAACGCGCGAATTTGAGACTCTTACTCGGTTATATGTGGGCTCATCCGGGCAAAAAATTATTATTTATGGGCTGTGAATTTGCGCAGGGACTCGAATGGAATCACGACTCGGCGCTTGAGTGGCATTTACTGCAAAAACCTGACTTCAGAGGGATTCAAGACTGGGTCAGAGATTTAAATCACGCTTTGAAAACTTATAAGCCCCTTCACGAGTTAGATTTTACGCCGGACGGATTCAAATGGATTGACTGTTCAGACTGGCAGCAAAGCGTTATCGTTTGGCTTCGTAAAGGTAAGAGCGACGACGAGTATATTTTATGTGCTGCTAATTTTACGCCCGTTCCTCGTTATGGGTATAAAGTCGGAGTCCCCCGTGCTGGATTCTGGAAGGAAATATTAAACTCTGACGCGGAAAAATACGGCGGTTCAGGTTTAGGCAATTGCGGCGGAATGGAGTCAGACTTAAGCGAGTCTCACGGTTATCCGTATTCATTACAATTAACTTTGCCGCCATTGGGAATCGTAATGTTTCACTTTCACACTAAGAATGAGCAGGAATAAATAAAAAAATTTCTCGGCGGGCAGTGAGTAAGCTGCTCGCTTTTTTTGTTTAATTCTGCTAAAAGTTTTATAATTCCTGCAAAAATAGCAATTTTTCAGGAGTGTGAATTAATGAGACATATTATAAAATTTTTAGTCGTGGCGGCTTTAGTTGCTGGGATTCTTTACGGATTTAATACTTTACGAGCAAAGAAAGAATCTCTACCAGAACCCGAAATTATTAGACCTGTACGAACTATGATAATTAAAGATTCAGGCTCAACGTTTAATAGGCACTATTTCGGGACTGTTCAGGGAGGTAAACGCGCGGATTTGTCTTTCAGAGTAGCAGGAACTCTTAATAATATTCAAGTCGAAAAGGGAGCTCATGTTAAAAAAGGTGCATTACTGGCGACTCTTGATCCTAGAGATTTTAACACGAGATTATCACAGGCTCAAAGCGCGTTATCTCAAGCACAGGCACAATATAAGGACGCTCAAGCAAATTTTAAACGCTACGAAAATTTATATAAACAACGTGCAGTATCAAGAGCAGCATATGACACTTATAAAACTCAATTGGACGTAACAAAATCAGCAGTCAAAACCGCTGAAGCAAACGTAAAGGCCGCCCGCGATTCATTGAATGATACGAGATTGACAGCTCCATTTGACGGGGTAATTGCTGACAGGTCAGCCGAAAATTTTCAGGACATCAACGCAAAGCAGACTATTTTTAGTTTACAGGATTTAAGCTCGCTCGAAATAGTTTTTAACATTCCTGATAATGATATTTTACTTGCTCCGATTCGTAGAGTTAATAATTTGCAGGATTTAAAGAAAAACGAGAAATTATTTACGCTCAATGCGAGATTTGAAGCACTCCCAGATAAATTATTCCCGTTGAGCATTAAAGAAATCGCTACAAAGGCAACAGGAGCTAATACTTATGCTGTAACAGCTGTAATGCCTGCTCAGAAAGATTTTAGAATTCTGCCCGGGATGGCTGTAACTGTTGAGGCTGATTTAACGGGAGATACTGACACAACACGCAAATTTTTTGTGCCTACTACTGCAATTTTGAATCAGGGAGCAAATAATTTTATCTGGCTTTATGACTCCGGCCAAGCGAAAAAAATTCCCGTCAAACTCGGTGAAATTAATAACAACGCTTTAATCAATATAGAAGGAAATATTAAAGACGGCGATATTATAATTACTGCGGGAGTAAATTTCTTGCATGAAGGCCAGCACGTTAGACTATTAGAGGAGTAATAAAATGGACATTGCACGAGCAAGCATTAAAAGATTTCGAGTGATTATATTTTTGTGCTTATTGACTCTAGCTGGCGGAGTCATGGCATATTTTCAAATCGGAAAACTTGAAGATCCTTCATTCACAATTAAGACTGCTGTTATAAGCGCAATTTACCCCGGTGCTAGTGCCTATGAAGTCGAACAGGAAGTAACAGCCCGAATTGAAGACGCAGTACAGGCAATGGGAGAAATTAAGCATATTAGATCGAGATCATTATTTATGTAGACATTAAGGACGAATACACGAGCAAAGAACTCCCGCAAATATGGGACAAATTACGGCAAAAAGTTAATGACGCTCAAGTTTATATGCCTTCAGGAGCTACGATTATAATAAATAACGATTTCGGCGAAGTTTACGGGCAATATTACGCACTCGTAGGCGACGGCTACACAATGAAAGAATTATACGATTATGCTGACTTTCTCAAGAAAAATTTAGTCTTAGTCCCTGGAGTCGCAAGCGTTAAAATTTTAGGTGAACAGACAGAAGGAATTTATATAGAGTTCTCCGCGTCAAGAATAGCAAATTTAGGACTTTCACCCTTAACAATTTTTGCGGCATTGACTCAACAAAATACTTTATCTCAAACCGGAAATATTACGCTCGGTGATAGATATATAAGAATTTCTCCGACAAGCGCAATTTTTTCTGTTGAAGATATAGAAGACTTAGTAATCGGGAATTCAGGCGGAAATTTAACGAGACTGCGAGAAATTGCAACAGTAAGACGTGATTATGTAGATCCTCAAACTTTCAAGCTAAAATTTAATAATCGTCCTGCGCTTGCTATAGGAATTTCAACAGTTGAGGGCGGGAATGTCGTTAATATGGGCCGCGCTGTCTCAAAGCGTCTGAAGGAGTTAGAATCTTTTCGCCCCGTCGGAATCGAATTAAACGAGATTTATATGCAGTCTGAACAAGTTATAAAATCTACTGATGATTTCTTGATTAATTTAGGCGAGTCTTTATTTATAGTCGTAGGAGTCTTATTAATTTTCATGGGTCTTCGTTCGGGCTTGATAATAGGGCTTATATTATTAATCACTGTAGCAGGAACTTTCACGATAATGAATTATACCGGAATTACTTTACAGATGATATCACTTGCGGCGTTAATTATTGCGCTGGGTTCACTCGTCGATAATGGGATTGTCGTAGCTGAAGGAATGCTTGTAGGAGTAGAAAGGGGCATGACTTTAGAAGACGCTGCGAGCAATTCAGTTGAGTCATCAAAATGGGCAATGCTGGGCGGGACGTTTATAGCTGTATTGGCATTTGCTCCAGTGGGACTCTCTAAAGCTCAAGCGGGCGAATATCTGAACTCGTTATTTTCTGTTGTAGGAATTTCCATGTTTTTAAGCTGGCTTGCTGCGTTAATAGCTGCTCCAGTTCTCGGGAAAATTTTTTTAAAGCCTTCTAAGCAGGATAAAGACCCTTACGACAGTTTTTTATTTAAATTATATAAATCATTTCTTGAGTTATGCTTACGAAATAGATTCATAACTGTTGCAGTAACAATCGCGATGTTTATAGGCTCTCTGATGATTTTCTCAACAATGAAAACTAGTTTCTTCCCTGATGCTGAGACAGCATATTTTAATATAGATTTATGGAACATAGAAGGCTCTTCACTGGGTGCGCAGGAAAGAGAGACTCAAAAATTAGCAGATTACATAAAATCACAGCCGGGAGTCAAAAATGTTACTCAATTTATAGGCGGGGGCGGGTTAAGATTCATGCTGACATATTCACCGCCTGAAGGGAGTAATGCATTCTCGCAGTTAATTGTCGAAATGGAAGACGCAAAGGACACTCGGAAAATGTTATTGAATGCTCAAAAATATATTGACGAGAAAATGCTGCCTGTTGAAGGTTATTGCAGGTTATTCGCGCGAGGTGCAGGAATGAGCGAGAAAATAGGCGCAAGATTTTACGGAGAAGATCCGGAAGTTTTACGCAAAATTGTTAATCAAGCGTGTGAAATCATGCGTCA
Organism: uncultured Synergistales bacterium; assembly: GCA_905233515.1. Lineage (GTDB taxonomy): Bacteria > Synergistota > Synergistia > Synergistales > Aminobacteriaceae > JAFUXM01. Next base: position 6,629 of record CAJOEQ010000105.1, on the reverse strand, counting down.
AGATCCATCATCAAAATTTGTGCGTGATAACTGGCGCGATAAAGTGGAAGTAATACGCCCTCAAATTCTCAAAGATCAAATGCAGGCTCTTGGACTTGGCCGGCCATTAATTAATTACGCTGCTATAATGGCAACAACAGGAGTAACTATCGGGGCATTTCGTGAAGGGGATAAATCACTGTCAATTTATGCGGCCTTAAATCCCGACGAACGCAATAACGTTGAATTATTGAGCTCGATTCCCGTATGGTCGCCGACTCTGAATAAAACAGTCCCGCTCGGTACAGTGTTCTCAAATCTTGAGACAGTCTTTGAAGATAATATAATCATGCGTCGTGATAGAAGTCGTTATATTTCTGCTATGAGTGAAGTAAAATTCGGCCTGAATGCAGATGAGTATTTAGCAAGAATCAAGCCTAAAATTGAATCTCTAGAATTACCATTCGGCTATACACTTGAATGGGGCGGCGAACATGAACTATCAGACGAGTCAATGGCAGGAATGGCCGTAGCGTTCCCGGCTGCGATTCTTATAATGTTTATAATCATGATATTTTTATTTAACGGTTTCAGACAGACATTTATAATATTTATCTCATTGCCGCTAATTTTAATCGGAATAGTTCTCGGCTTATGGCTTGCAAATATGGAGGTAAGTTTTCTTGCTATAGTCGGACTTCTTTCACTCGTGGGAATGCTCGCAAAAAATTCTATAGTTTTACTTGATCAAGTTAGCGCGGATTTTGCAGCCGGACGAGATAAATACGAGTCAATCGTTGAAGATGGAGTCGCGCGTTTAAGACCTGTTGCAATGTCAGCATTTACTACAGTTTTAGGCATGATTCCTTTAATATGGGATGTAATGTTCGGGCCGATGGCTGTTACTATAATGTCAGGTTTGACGGTCAGCACTATTTTAACTCTCTTAGTGATTCCAGTTTTGACGGCGATATTTTATAACGTGCCTTGTCCTGATTCTGACTCAGATGATGACGACGAATAAATAAAAAAAGGGGAGTCATTTCTCCCCTGCTAATTTTCTTTTTCTGATAAAATCATTGCGTCATATAGAGCTTTTATAGTCTTCTCAAAATCTGCGTCCCTGACACCTAAGACAATATTTAAATCATCAGCTCCCTGACTTATCATGCGGATTTTAACGTCTGCTGCGGCGATTGCATCAAAAATTTTCGCAAAGATTCCTTTAACAGTTCCCATCCCTTTGCCGATTATAGCAATAAGTGATATATCATTCTCAACTGTGATACTTTCTGCGCTGATTGCTGATTTAATCTCGTCAATAATTTGCGCCCTGTTCAAATCAAATACCATGTTACGCAAAATTATACAGAAATTATAAATCCCTGAAATATAATGCTCGCATGATATGCTCCTTCTTGCGAAAATGCCGAAAATTTTTTCTCCGATTCCGTGCATTTTATTCAAGCCGAATTTTTCGATTCTGACGGCCTTATAATGCCTTTGTCCGGCTATACATGCTGCGACAGTTCGATGTGAATTTTCCGGTAGTTCTTCACTTATTCGAGTACCCTTATCAGCTGGATTATATATATTGCGTATACTAATGGGAATTTTTTCAGATTGAAGTAATGCAATAACGTCTTCATAAATAACTTTTATGCCCATATAAGTAAGCTCGCGAAGTTCCATATATGTAACATTTCTGATTTTATGAGGATCAGGAACTATTGAGGGATCAACCGTATAAACTTCTGTAGTTTCTGACCATTTTTCGTAAAGTTCTGCTTTGAGTGCACGCGCAATTAATGCCCCTGAAGTATCGCCGCCGCCTCTCGGGAAAGTTTTCAAGCCCACGCCGGGAATGCTCCCATAAAAGCCGGGAATTATTGCACGTTCTACATTTCTGAGTCTCATTGCCGAACGTTCTAGAGTTTTTGTTAAATCAAGTTCTCCGTCAATCTTGAAATAAATTAATTCAGCTGAGTCTACAAATTGCCAGTCAAGATAAAGCGATAAAATTTTAGCCATTATATATTCGCCTCTGCAGGCAATTTCTTCTGTAGTCTTACCTGATAACATATTGCGCTTAACTTCTGCGATTTCTGCCTCAATGTCAAAATTAATGCCTAAGCCGTTTATTATTTCTACAAAGCGTTCTTTAACTTGATTCAGAGTCTCGTCATAATTTTCTCTGCCTTTAAAGCGCGAATGAGTCAAATATAACAAGTCAGTTACTCGCAAATCATTCTTGAATCGTCTTCCCGGAGCTGAGACGACTATAAATTTACGCGCTGGATCAGATTTTATTATTTCTGCGGTTTTCTTGACCATCTCAGAGTCGGCCAATGCACTCCCGCCGAATTTAGACACGATAAAATTTCCCATTAGAATACTTACTCCCTAATATAAAATAGTGTTATTCTATCATATAAAGAGTATAAAAATTTTTATTAATAGCCGGGAACGTATACAAGCCCTAAAACATTTACAATGTCAAGATTGTCGTATCTGCGATTTCTGACTTCAACTATAAATACATTTCTTTGTGAAGGTCTGTGAAGCCGCGAAGAAATATTTAAATTCTGATTTCCAAATGGTATTGAATTGACTCGTTCAAGATTTCGCAATAAAAGTGAATAATTTAATCTGTCTACAGGCTGAGGGATTAATTCAATAGCTTTTTTCAGCCATTCAGTTAATGCTATAACACGCCCTGCAGCTACAGAGTTATTAACTTGCATTGCTCGAGTCCTCCATAATTGCCGCTTAGTCTCAAGAAATCCACCCGCTGAAGCAAGCGAAATATTTTGATCCGCAAAAATCATACCTTTACATGATAAATAACTCGGATCAGGTTCTGCGCAATTCCATAAACGCCAATTTGAACGTAAACGCATAAAATTACGCCAAATTTCACGAGCTCCCATGCTGCCCATAAAAGAAATAATTACGCCGGCCTGTTCACCTTCGTAGCTCTCTATTTCTTCAGCCATCATCGAAAAACTATCACGAGCAGACGCGTCCGCCCAATATGGCATTGGCATAAATCCCGCGTTATCTAACATGTTATAGCAGATTTTTGCTTCTCTCTCTTGATTTACAGTAAAACGGCTCGCAGCGAGTGCGATTCTTTTATCAGGCTTGTAAATTCTCTTTGCATATTCTGTGAAGGCGTTGCACCTGTAATCGCGAAATAAATCAAGAGCGAAAATATTAGGAAATGGACGGCCCGCAAAATCAATCAAAACATTTTCTCCGCCAGCAAGCATTAAGGGAATTTCACGACCCGCGAGTCTTGATACTAGAACTCTATCAATTTCAGGCGATAAAGAAAAACTCATAATTGCGGCTGTGTGATCATTAACTTGCAAATTTAAATCTCTTGCGGGGTTATCGCTGCTAACGTTTAAATTTAAGCGAATAAATTTTAAATCATGACCGGCGACTCCAGTTCCAGAGTCAGAAATTTCGGCCTCGCACCATTTTAAAGCAGTGCTTATAGATTTGCCGGGTTCATTCTCCCAGCCAGTTAGGGGCGGAATCACTAAGACATTCCATACCCAGTCATGATTAATTTCACGCTGGGCACAGAATGCAAAATTACTTAAGCATAAAACAATTACGATTGACGCAAAAATTTTACGCATAACAAATTATTTTTTCTTTGCTAATTGCTGGATAACGTCTTGAGTAATATCAACGCCGCCGATTAATACAACGAATTTATCAAGAACTAGAGTTAATTTGCGTCTTACTGCGATTTCTCTAACTGCCTGCTCACAGTCCTGATAAATAGGAGCCATTAATTTTTGCTCTTCCTGTGCAAGTTCTAATCTCTTGGCCTGTACTGCTTGAGCTTTCTTAGCTGTATCTGTCTCTTTATCGGCTGCTGCTTTGGCTTCGTTTTCTTTCTGACGTGCGATTTTTGCGAGCTGTTCCTGAACTTGTTTTAATCTAGGGTGATTGTTGAGAATTTCCCCTCTGTCAACGACTCCGACAAAATCGGCTGTAGTTGGTGTTGCTGGCTTCTTTGCTGCTGCTGCATTTGCTGTTAAAGCAGTGCTCATTACTAAAAGAGTTATTACTGTTACGATTAATAAAATCTTTCTTGACAACATTATAAATAATTCCTCCAAGCCCGATAAAACGGGATTTCTTTAATTTTGCCCTGAATTCTAGCATTTATTGTGTCTGATTAAAACCGTTAAGATTACTCATTAAATTATATTTTCTCGTGAGAATCTCAATCAGGACGCAATTATTATATAACACACTTAAAAATTTTCACGAGAATAATTTTACGCACATAAAACGCTCGCATTCACGCAATAAAAATTTTATGACTTACTGATTATATTTCTGTTCTCTAATATTTTCATTAAAGGCACGCCTATAACATAACATGCAAGAGCTTCTCCGAGTGCTACATAAATCCCAGTTATAATTAACGGCGCGTCAGTTAAATAATGCAGTAACAAGCTGATAATTATCATGTTAGACAAGACCGGCCAAGACGCTGCAATATAAATATTTTGAGATTTACGAGTCAATACTGCCGCGATCAACGTAGCAAGAGACCCGAAAATTACATCAAGTAATCCCATCTCGCTGTAAAGATTAGCAATGACGCAGCCAATCAGCAAGCCCGGTACAGCTTCAGGCATATAGAACGGCAAAAGGGTCAACGCTTCAGAAACTCGGCACTGTACAGCACCGTAGGAAATCGGCGCAAGTATAATAGTTAGTGCTGCGTATAAAGCTGCTATTAATGAGGCTTTAACAAGTGATTTAGTATTAATGATTATTCGCTCCTTATTGTGATATTGGGCTTAATTTTATTTTTGTGTCCAGCTGTGCAGAAAGGCTCTAAAATTTTGCTCAATTTTTCGAGCGAGTTCGTATTTACTACCAGCGGCAAATTATCTTCTCCGGGATCCATGACGAAAAAATTTGCTGACTCTAAAATATTTATTATATTCTCCCGCATTGACTTGACCCCGCAGCAATCAATTTCTACTACACAGCCATACGGAGGCAAATTATACTCTTCCCGCGCGTTTAATTCATAGTCTAAAAATTTTCTAAAGCCTCCGGAAATTTGACTCGCAAAAAAACTTCCTGATTTACGAGTTTGAACTAAAATTTTCCTAGCTGAATTTATTTCACGTCCCCTGAAATAAGACTCGTATAACAGCCTGAATAAATTAAATCTTGTATCATAATCTTGTCTATATAATTCCGAGTCTATATCAAGCCAAGCAACAAGACCGGGATTTATTTTCCCGCAAAGTTCGAGCCCTCTTTGTGTACTGAGTATTAAGCCCTGAAATTTTTTCCTGCTAATTTTCTTGCTTTTATCGCCGTAAATTTGAATATCTTTATAATACGGCTCAATCATTTTAGCAAGTGCATCAATTCCCGGCCTCTTACCACGCAAAATCTCAAAGCCGCAGGACTCGCATTTTTCCGGAACTTCACGAACATAGCCGCAAACTCTACACTTTAAAATTTGCCCGTCTTCTTCACTGCGCATGATATTTTTACATTTAGGACATTTCACGGACTCGCCGCAGTTATCGCAAAAAACTTCAGACGACTCGCCCAGCCTGTTAAGAATCCATATTACATTACGTTTATTAATTAATTCTTTATAAGTGCGCTTAATAAGCGAAAAAGTCAGGGGGATATTTCCATCGATTCCCTTCTCTTGGCCTTTGTGTGAGTAATTTATATCGACAATTATAATATTTTTCCTGTCAGGTTTAATAATTTGCTCAGGCTTTAGACGCTTAAAAGTTTTCAAAGACGGTACAGCCCCGCCCGTGATTAATTCACCGTGATTGAAATATGCCCGCCGGCCTGCAAGACTCCTAGCTGAAATATTTAAAGCATAAGGAATTATATACGCAGGATTTGACTCATCTTCAATTATGATTTTATCAGGACTCAAAGGCGCAAAAATCCCCCCCGGTGCTGCTACGACAATGCGAAAATTTTTCATGTGAACGAGCTGCCAAGCCTGCCAAATTCTATTACCTGAAGGCCATAAAATAGCCTGTGATTTTAACGAGTCCGGTAAATTTGCGAAAAAATTTGCTGCTCTCTCATGAGTCGGCAATAACATCAAAGCCCGGCCGCTTTTTTCCAGTTCTGACAAATAAAAATCATTTCTCGCTGAGTCAAACGGGTTAAAGCAGCTGATTTCATGAAAATTTTTTGACTCATCGCGATAAATTTTTGAAGTCGCAATTATTTCACCGTCTAGAAATTTTTTAGGCAATATTAAATTTAGCGCGCTTCCTTCTCCGCACATGCAAATTTTGCCCGCCCATAGTGCCATGTCCCATAAATCAGAGTCTATAACTCGTCTTGAATCAATAATATTTTTTACGGGCTTTATCTTGAAATCAATTAAATTTTTATCGCTCAAGCCTTTAACAAAGCCGATTCTATTTTTATTGCCGACTGGAACGAGAACGCGCGAACCTGACTCGGGCATTATTTCGCACTCATAAGTTAAAGCCCCCCAAAGCGGCCAAGTTATTATTACGTCAATTAGATAGGACATAATCCCAGATTTCAAACGCTATATCTTGTTTTAAGCCTGTAAAAATTTTTTCGCTTTTAGACTCATCACGAGGGATTAA
>CAJOEQ010000104.1:7444-11501 GCA_905233515.1 uncultured Synergistales bacterium | reverse complement strand
TATAAATCTCATGTAAAGCCCTATCGAACAATAACGAGAATATTTTTTTAAGAATAATTTTGCGTGAAAATTGCCTGTTAAAAATTTTGCATGATACGAAAATTTTTCCATTTGTAAATCATTGCTATAACGTGAATTATCTAATATTTTTGTATTAGTAAATGTATTAGTAAAATTTTATCTTTTGCCACGTTAAATTAAACTTTTTGAGCGGGGATTTATATATTTCTAGAGTGAAAATTTTTTGTGTGATGAGCTTTTATTTTCTTGCTCGTGGAAAATATTATATATTATTTGAAGTAAATTTTTATGTTAATCACTGCTAAAATTATCACACTTGCAAAAAATTCATACACTGCTAAAATATTTTTACCCTGCCCGGATGGCGGAATTGGTAGACGCGCTAGATTCAGGTTCTAGTGATCGCAAGGTTGTGGAGGTTCGAGTCCTCTTTCGGGCATCAGTTCATAATTAATCTAATATCATATTTGCGCAAAATACGGATATATAATCGTGTTGCTTGACTTGATTATTTCTCTTTGCTAATATTCAACATTGCACTAGAAAAAATTTTTTTAGGGATAAACAGACTGTCAGGGGAGGTTTAAAATTTGCCTGAGTTTGTTCCAATCAGCAAAACCCGAGAGAGATATACTTTCGGACGCGCTCATGATGTAATAGAAATGCCTGATATGATAGAAGTACAGCGAGACTCTTATCAATGGTTTTATCAGGACAACGAAGACCCGGACTTGAGAGCTGCTCAAGGACTTCAGGAACTTTTAAGGGAAGTATTCCCTATTAAGAGTTATGACGGAAATTACGCCCTCGAGTTTGTGCGGTACACGATCGACAAAGCGAAAATAACAGAGGAAGAAGCAAGGCAGAAGGATATGACGTGGGCAAGGCCTATAAAGGCTACAATAAGGCTCACAAACATGACGACAATGGTCAGTAAGGAAGATAAAGAAATTTTTTTAGGCGACTTCCCTATAATGACCGAACGAGGAACATTTATAATTAACGGCACTGAACGAGTAGTAATTAATCAGCTTGCAAGATCAGCAGGAATTTATTTCACTCATGCGGGCGACTCTTGTTCAGCGAAATTAATTCCGGATCGGGGCGCATGGCTTGATTTTGCTATGGGTCCTAATGAAATGGTATCAGCTAATATTGATAATAGACGAAGATTAAATATTAACTTGCTACTTAAGGCACTAGGCGCACAAAATAACGAAGAGATTATAAATTTATTTGATATTCAGCCGGTTTTCATGGAATACAGCGAGGAAATGCGCGGGAAGATTGCCGCCGAAAATGTTTTTGACTCGGATGGGCGTTTGCTCGTTGCTAAGTGCAGGCCGGTAACTCGTGAAGCTCTTGACATTCTTTATAATTCAGATCCTAATAAACAAGGCGGCATAAATGTTTATGACATGGAAAATTCTTTCGCTCTCTCATTTGAGAAGGACACAACAAAGAGTCCTGATGAGGCCAAGCTGGAAATTTTCAGAAAGTTACGACCTAATGAGCCCGCGCGAGTAGAGAATGCAAGACAATATTTTGATGATATGCTGCAAGATCCTAGACGTTATACACTGGGAAGAGTCGGACGCTATAAATTAAATCGCCGCTTGAATATGTCAATTTCTGAAGAAGATAAATTATTGACTCTTAATGACGTTATAGCAATCATTAAAGAAATGTTCGCAATGAAGACCGAAGATAAACGCAGCGACGATATTGACCACTTAGGGAATCGCCGAGTCCGTTCAATCGGTGAATTATTGCAGAATCAAGTTAGAATCGGCCTCTTAAGAATGGAAAGAATCGTCCGTGAAAGAATGACGACCGTCCCGAATTTAGACGAGGTAACAGGCCGGGAATTAATTAATGTAAGACCTATTGCGGCATGTCTACGAGAATTTTTCGGATCAGGTCAGTTATCTCAATTTATGGATCAGACTAACCCATTAGCAGAAGTTACTCACAGGCGCAGGCTTTCAGCTTTAGGCCCCGGAGGTTTGAGCAGAGAGCGGGCAGGCTTTGAAGCTAGAGACGTTCACTATACTCACTATGGAAGAGTCTGTCCTATTGAGACTCCAGAAGGCCCGAATATCGGACTCGTTTCTTCTTTAACGACTTATGCAAGTTTGAACTCACACGGTTTCTTAGTTACTCCACGCAGAAAAGTTAAAGACGGCAAATTAACGGATGAAATAGTTTTCTTGTCAGCTGATGACGAAGATAAAAGCTACGTGGCTATGGCAAATACTAAGCTCGAAGCAGACGGAATTACTATAGCCGGCGACACATGCCCGACAAGATACGCCGATGAAATTGTAACAGTCCCTGTTAACATGGTAGATTATATGGACGTATCACCTCGTCAAATTGTCTCACCGTCAACGGCTTTAATTCCATTTCTTGAACATGACGACGCGAACAGGGCATTAATGGGCTCAAATATGCAGCGTCAGGCCGTCCCGTTATTAGCACCTGAGGCCCCGTTAGTAGGAACAGGAATCGAACACAGAATCGCGCGCGACTCTGGATCATGCGTTACTGCAATAAATGACGGAGTCGTTACTTATGTTGACAGCGAGAAAATAAAAATTAAAAGCGATAACGGCAGAATCAGAACTTACGAGTTAATAAAATTTAGACGCTCAAATCAGTCAACTTTGATACATCAACGCCCGCTAGTTAAAAAGGGTCAGGCAGTCTCAAAGGGTGAAATCATTGCGGACGGTCAGGCAATCGAGGGCGGAGAGCTTGCACTCGGTCATAATGTATTAGTCGCTTTTGTCCCATGGGAAGGCTATAACTTTGAGGACGCTATATTATTAAGTGAAAATCTAGTAAAAGAAGATAAATTCTCGTCTATTCATATTGAAGAGTACGAAATTGACGCGCGAGATACTAAATTAGGAGCAGAAGAAATCACGCGTGATATTCCAAATGTCGGTGAAGACATGCTGCGAAATCTTGACGATGACGGAATTATAAGAATCGGCGCGGAAGTCAGTGCGGGTGATATTCTCGTCGGAAAAGTTACACCTAAGGGCGAGTCAGATCAATCACCTGAAGAGAAATTATTACGCGCAATTTTCGGCGAAAAAGCCCGTGAAGTCCGTGATAATTCCCTAAAATTACCAAATGGCTCATGGGGGAAAGTCGTAGCAATTAAGCAGATGGACAGACGCACAAGCCCTGAAGCTCTCAGCTCCGGAGTAATCAGAAGTGTAAAAGTTTATGTCGCTCAAAGGAGAAAAATTACAGTCGGGGACAAAATGGCCGGTCGTCATGGAAATAAAGGCGTTGTCAGTCGAATTCTCCCCGTTGAAGATATGCCGTTTTTGCCTGATGGGACTCCTGTTGATGTCGTGTTAAATCCCTTAGGAGTTCCCAGCCGCATGAATCTCGGTCAAGTTCTTGAAACTATTATGGGATTTGTTGCTCTTAATAATGGCTGGCACGTATCGACTCCAGTTTTTGAGGGAGCAAACGAGAACGAAATTTTTGCGGAAATGCGCAAGATCGCCGCTGAAAAATATAAAGACTTGACAGAAGACGGAATGATTACAATTAGAGACGGCAGAACAGGCCGGCCAATGGACAAAAAAGTTACTATAGGCTGTATGTATATGCTCAAATTAAATCACTTAGTCGATGACAAGATTCACGCGCGTTCAACCGGCCCATATAGTTTAATTACTCAACAGCCTTTAGGTGGTAAAGCTCAATTCGGCGGTCAGAGATTCGGAGAAATGGAAGTCTGGGCGCTTGAAGGTTACGGAGCGGCTAATGTTTTGCAGGAAATTTTGACGGTTAAATCCGATGATATTCGAGGACGTGATAAGACATACGAACGAATCGTAAAAGGTCAAAGCCTCGTTAAACCTGGAGTCCCCGAAAGTTTTAGAGTCTTAGTTAAAGAGTTGCAGGGACTCGGGCTTGATGTTGACGTTCAATATTCAGACGGAACGCACGGCGATATACCATTAGAGGACGACGAGAGACCAGCATTCAAAGGAAAGCCGCCGGAAATTTT
>CAJOEQ010000104.1:0-7392 GCA_905233515.1 uncultured Synergistales bacterium | reverse complement strand
GGAATAATAGCACCTGAAGAGTCGCAGGAATTTGCAGATATAAACAGCATATTTGAGGATTCTGACGATGAGCCAAGCGCATTAGATTTAATGAACATGCCCGACGATTCAATTTTTAATGAACCTGCGCCGGATATTAATAATATATTCGAGGACGAAGAAGACCCCGAAAATAATGACAAGGGGGAGATTTAGTTTTGCCGATAAAGGAAATTACAGGAGTCAGAATCAAACTCGCTACTCCTGAAAGAATACGCGAAATTTCAAACGGAGAAGTTACTAAGCCTGAGACAATAAATTACAGGACTCTGCGACCTGAAACGGACGGGCTTTTTTGCGAAAAAATTTTTGGACCTACTCGCAGTTATGAGTGTAAATGCGGAAAATATAAACGTTCAGGCCCGAAATTTAAAGGAGTTATCTGTGAACATTGCGGCGTTGAAGTAACTGATAATAGAGTAAGACGCGAAAGAATGGGACATATCGATTTAGCCGTTCCCGTTGTTCATATATGGTACTTGCGCGGAATTCCCAGCCGTTTAAGTTTATTGTTAGGTACAAGCGCAAAGGATCTCGAGAAAGTTATATATTTTGCTCCTACAAGAAAGAGCGAGAAGGCTTATAAAGTCATTGACTCGAGTCGTCCTGATCTTGCACCGCGCGGGTCTATTGTCTCAGAAAGTGAATTAAAGATTCACACTCACTATGATGACAATTTTCAATATGAAGAGGCTTTTATACTCGAGGGAATCGAAAATGTGCCTGTTAATGTCGGAGATGTTATAACAGCCTCACAGGCCGCAAAATATAAGACTGATTACGGCGATGAAAGCATAAAAATTGAACCCGCTTTTGTTTTGAGTAAAGCAAATGAAGATTTAGGACTCGAGGCGGGCGCAATTGTCCCAGCATCTAAGGCTGATGATGACTCAGTACGTGCGAAAGTTGGAAATAATGACGCTTTTATTGTAACCAGTGCGGTAAAAATTCCGTACGGAAAAGGGGAAATTTTATCGCGCAGTGAGTTAAGTTTTATAGAGCAGAAATACCCGGGAAGATTCAGAGTCGCCCATAATGAAAAACTTGTAGATGATCCCTGCCATTTAGTAATTGAGCCGGGCAAATCACCTTTTAATCAAGCTGATGTAATTTATGAACGTCAGCAAATTTTATGTAAGGCTTATGACGAAGATTTTGAGGCCGGAATCGGTGCAGATGGAGTCCAGACTCTTATTAATCGGCTTGATTTAGATTTGCTTGCTGACTCATTGCGTGAACAGATAGCTGACACTACAGGGCAGAAAAAAAGAAAGCTCGTTAAACGCCTTCAAGTTGTTGAAGACTTCAGAAAGAGTGACTCTCAGCCGCAGTCAATGATTTTGAATGTATTGCCCGTTATTCCTCCGGATCTAAGGCCATTAGTGCAGTTAGACGGCGGAAGATTCGCGACGAGTGATTTAAATGATTTGTATAGACGAGTCATAAATCGCAATAACAGATTAAAGAAGTTACAGGCTTTGAATGCTCCTGAAATCATAATCAGGAACGAAAAAAGAATGTTACAGGAATGTGTTGACGCTTTAATTGATAATGGCCGAGTCGGTAAAGCAGTATTAGGCGCGGGCAGTCGTCCATTAAAGAGTCTCACTGATTTATTACGCGGCAAAAAAGGTCGTTTCCGTCAAAATTTGCTCGGTAAGAGAGTCGACTATTCAGGCCGAAGCGTTATAGTTATTGGCCCATCGTTAAAAATTTATCAATGCGGACTCCCTAAGCAAATGGCCTTAGAATTATTTAAACCGTTTGTAATTCGCAGACTCGTTGAAGGCGGACTCGCTCCTAACGTAAAGAACGCAAAACGCAAAATCGAGAAGGGCGGCGGTGAAGTCTGGGAGATTCTAGAAAATATCATCAAGGATCATCCCGTCATGTTAAATCGCGCTCCTACTCTGCACAGATTAGGAATTCAAGCGTTTGAGCCCGTCTTAATGGAGGGTAAGGCAATCAGGTTACATCCTATGGTATGCACGGCTTTTAATGCAGATTTCGACGGAGATCAAATGGCCGTTCACGTTCCATTAAGTATAGAAGCTCAAGCCGAAGCAAGATTGTTAATGCTTTCAGCTAATAATTTATTATCACCTGCGAGCGGCAAACCCGTTGTAACTCCTACTCAAGATATAGTCTTAGGAGTCTATTATTTGACTGACATGCGGGAAGGACTCAAGGGTGAGGGAATGCATTTTTCCGACATTGACGACGTAATGAGCGCAATTTCTCACGGAGCTGTACACGTAAACGCGCGAATCTGGCTCAAAGAAAATCCCGAATTATGGCCGAATACTAAAGGAAGACGCAAATATACTTATAACGGCGACGCAGTAATCGTGAATAATGCCGAGTCAGTTAAAGGAAATCCCCGCGTTGTATTTTTTGAGACGAGTCCGGGCCGAGTCATGTTCAATAATAAGATCGCTCCTAAATTGAGATTCGTTAATGAGCAGCTAGACAAAAAACGCATTGGCCGATTACTTGATGACGCTTATGATCAAGTTGATAGACCCGGAGTCGTTGAAATGTTAGATCAGATTAAAGCACTCGGCTATCACTGGGCAGCACGCAGCGGAATCAGTTTCGGAGTTCAGGCTGTAAGAATTCCCGACGAGAAAGCAATTATCACAAGTCAGACTCAAGCTGAAGACAATATCGCAAAAGAAAATTACGAAATGGGCTTATTGACTTATGATGAGTACTTAGATCAAAAGAGTAAATTATGGGCTGAAGCTACACGGACAATCGCGGAAAAAATCAAGGAACACATGAGTCTTGATAATCCCGTTAGAATGATGGTAGAGAGCGGCGCAAGAGGTTCACTCGGTCAAATGGGACAAATGGCAGGAATTCGCGGACTCATGGCTGACCCGACCGGAAAAACTATAGATTATCCAATTACGGCGAATTTCCGTGAGGGCATGAATATGCTTGAGTACTTTATTTCGACTCACGGCGCAAGAAAGGGACTCGCTGATACTGCGTTAAGAACTGCTAAATCAGGATATTTGACTCGCCGTCTTGTTGATGTCTCACAGGATTTAATAATCACTGAACACGATTGCGGAACTGATAAGGGAATCAGCATAAGACCTCTTTTAAGTGAAGGAAAAGTAATGATCGGTATAGCTGACAGAATCGCCGGCAGAACTTCTTTAAATGATATAAGCATTGACGGTGAAATCATAGTAAAATCCGGTGAAATCATCACAGAGAGACTCGCAAAGAAAATCGAGGCAGCCGGCATTAATGAAGTCTGGGTAAGAAGTCCCCTTGCATGTTCGCTTAAAAAGGGTATTTGTCAGAAATGTTACGGCACTGATTTATCATCGCGTCAATTAGTCCCGATCGGTGAAGCTGTTGGAGTCGTTGCTGCTCAATCAATCGGCGAACCAGGCACGCAGTTAACTATGAGAACATTTCACACGGGCGGCGTTCGTTCAGCTGAAGACATTACGCAGGGTCTTCCCAGAATTGAACAGTTATTTGAAGTCAGGCGACCGAGAAAAGTTGCTATTTTAGCGGGAATTGACGGCCACGTTGAAGAGATTCGCGCAAATGAAGGAAAGCGCAAAGTAATTATCTCAAACGATGACGGAACAGAAAAAATTACTCACGCTATACCATCAGGCCAAGAAATTCGCGAGGATATAGAAGAGGGCGCGGAAGTCTCAAAGGATACTCACTTGACAGAAGGAAGCGTAGATCCTCAGCAGTTATTAGAAGTTGAAGGACTTGACGCTGTACAAAAAATGTTAGTTGATGAGATTCAATATGTCTATCACTCTCAGGGTGTCAGCATAAATAATAAACATATTGAAGTAATTTTGCGAAAAGTTGCGCCGTTAAACAAAGTCAGAGTCATTGAAGAGGGCGATACTTCATTTGTTGCCGGTGATATGGTCTTTGAGGATGATGTCGAGAAAGTAAAAGCCGAAATTACTTCAGACAATGAACAGAGAATCAAAACGGCTCTTGACTCATTTGCGGGCGATTTGTTAATTGACGCTGATAAGGTTGACGAGACGACTCAAGAATTTATCGGCAAAGAATTAGACGAGGACGCATTAACGAAAATTTTGACTCCCGGAAGTTCTGTAAACATGCTCACTATACAGCATGAGGATCAAATTGTTGACGTTATACTCGGTCGGGCGGCATTCCGTAAAAAAATGGAGGGCTTGAGACTCGTTCGTGATGTCAAGACTAGTAAAGGCAAAGTCAAAAAAGGTGCTAAACTTGGCCGCGATGAGCTTAGAAAGATAACAGCCGGCGATCCCGTTATAATTCGTATTAGAGATAGAGACACTTTAAATCGAATCACTAATAATAAATGGATTGCTGAAGATGTCCTTACTGGCAGCAGGTTAATACAGCCTCAAGACACTTTATTAACTGAGAAATACGCGCAGGATATGTCAGACAGCGGAATCAGAGACATTAAAGTTTGGAGCGCAGTAGATGACATAATTGACTCTATGAAAAAATTGCTCATGAATAAAGAATTATGGGACAAAGAATTATTTGAGGACGGAGAAGCAACAGGCCGGCATATTGACGCGCAAGTTATAGAAGATTTTGCAACAGGAAAAATTCAAGTGCTTGAGACTGAAGACGGCAGCGTTACTCGTCATGACGTATTAGTTAAACTCTTGATGGGTAAGCTGAGAAATAAAATTTTGCTTGACTTAAAAGTTGAAGATCCTTCACTAATTAAATACGTAGAAATCAAAGTCGGCAAAATTGAGCAGCCAGAAGACTCGCAAATTTCAGACTCTGCACCCGAATCAGAAGCAAAAATTGAGTCAGAGCCTGAACCTGAAGACATATCAGCACTTTTTGAGGACGATGACGAGGACGACTCGCCGATTATCGCAATGACTCCCGCAAAACCTGAAGTAAAAGCTAAACCCGCGCCAAATCCTGAGCCAGTAATCGAAGAAGAAGAGGAAGAAGACGACGACGACGGAAGATTTAAATTTAGGCCGGGCATGGAGTTAAAAGCCTCGTTAATAGAAGAAATTGCGAATTTGAATCCTCTTGAGATAGTAGCTCGTGCGGCAAATGCTAAAGTCGATGAGTATCATTTAATCAGAGATTACACGTTTGTCCGCAAAATGCGTGAAATGCCCGAATGCAAACCGTTTATACATGGAATCACTAAAGCGGCACTTGCTACAGATAGTTTCTTGAGTGCGGCATCATTCCAGCAGACTGCGCAAGTTTTAGCCGGTGCAGCTGTTAAAGGTGAATTAGACCCGTTGAACGGACTCAAAGAAAACGTAATAATCGGTCATTTAATTCCCGCAGGAACAGGAGCAGAACCCTTCAGGGGCATAACTTACAAGCCCAGCAAGAAAAAAGCTCCCGAGTCTGAGCAAGTTATAGAGCCTAGTATTTCAACTGCTGATATTTTTGCTCAGTAACTATAAAAATTTGTATATCTCTCCTGTATAATTGCAGGGGAGAATTTTTTTATATTTATGTGAGGCGATTTTATTATGTTATATGGAAGTATTTATAATGAGTTTTTCGAGACTCAATTAAAATTATTGCCTGCTCCCCTTGCTGCTGCGTTAAGATTTCTCAAAGATAACGACTTAGCGAATCATGAGCCGGGCAAATTTGATATAAAACTTGCTGATACTCCCATGATTTTGCAAGTTCTTGACATTGAGACAAATTTACGCGAGAATTTACGCCCTGAGATTCACCGGAAATTTATAGACGTTCAATTTTTATGCTCAGGAGGGCCGGAAAATGCGGCATATTATAACGATGACGGAAATAATATTATTGACGAGGATTTATTAAACACTCCGAGAGATATTTTATTTTACAAGAATAATGCGAATGTAAGAGAAGGCATAATCCCTTTAGAAGTCGGCACGTTTGCTGTATATTTTCCGTGGGATGTTCACGTTCCGGCTATAGCAGTGAATGATAAACCGGCCAAGATTCGCAAAATTGTTATCAAAGTCCCGTTAAATGCCTGCTATTAGTCGATATATAAAAATTTTGTCGATTCCTGATTTATTACAGCGACGCAGTGAACTTGAAAAAATTTTATCGAGTGAGGGCATTAATTACACGCGGCACGAGAGTCAAGACATAATTAATTATGAGTTCGAATCAGAATCAGGAGAAAATGCTAATTATTTATTCTCGGCTCATTACGATAATTACAGGCTATCACCCGGAGCAAATGACAATATAGCAGCAATTTGCATATTGATTGATTTATATAAAGAGTTAGACTCGCGCAAAATTCCGGCAAAATTTGTTTTCACTGATGCAGAAGAGACGAATCACGCCGGAGCAAAATTTTACGCTGAGACTCATAATTTAAAGACTCTTTCAGGTGTAATAAATCTTGATTTATGCGGTTACGGGGACTCAATCGTGATTAACGGCAATATAAAGCGATTCACGAATAAAAATTTACTTGCTAGACATAATGCGGAACTCGTGAAATATTTACCCGAAAGCGATGATATAATTTATCGCAAAAATCATGTCCCAGTAATAAATTTAGCTATTGTGCCTAAATGGGACGTGCAGTATTTGAAGGCTCTTGCGTCATTCGGTGAGAGATTGCTAGGTCAGCCGCCTGAATTTGATTTAATTTTTTCGCAAATGGAGATAACGCAAACTTTTCACGGAGGAATTAAAGACTCGCCGGAATTTATACAGGACTCGGCAATGACGAAAATTTTTAATTATTTGCTTGATTCTATTACATATAAACAGGAGGAAAAATGGATAAAAACATGCTTGAAAATCTTTTCACGCTTAATCAAAAAATTGCGCTCATAACGGGCGGTAATGGAGGACTCGGGCTGGCAATTGCTGAAATTTTCAAGGAGGCGGGCGCGAGTGTTATTATTTGCGGTCGAAAAGTTGAGGACTCACAAGATTTTTGCGCTATTAAATGCGACATCACGAATCAGGACTCTATTAATTCACTCATGAATGAAATACAAAATAAATTTGGCCGGCTTGATATTCTTGTAAACTGTGCTGGGAAGAATATTTTAAAACCTGCTGAAGATTATGACTCTGACTCATTTCTTGACGTTATGAATTTAAATATTAACGCTCTTCACAATGTAACGCGCGAGGCTGGGAAGAGATTTATGATTCCGCAGAATTCCGGCAAAATATTAAATCTCTCATCAGTTAAAAGCATAATCGGAACTGATAAAGATTATATTGCATATTGCACGAGCAAAGGCGCATTAAACATGTATACAAAGCAATTAGCTTGTGAATGGGGCAAATATAATATAAACGTGAACGCTATAGCACCTACATTTGTGAGAACGCAAATAAACTCGTTCC
>CAJOEQ010000103.1 GCA_905233515.1 uncultured Synergistales bacterium | reverse complement strand
TCACATATCAAATTTTTCAATTCTATATTTTGTAACAAGGAGGATTTATCAGTATGAGCAAAAAGTTAGTCTCTGAGCTTATAACCGATTACCTTGAACGCAGGGGAGTCCAGTATATTTTTGGCCTTTGCGGTCATACAGTTATCGGAATGCTTGACGCTCTTTCACGCAGCAAAAAAATTAAATATATCTCAAATCGTCATGAGGCTGTAGCGTCAACTGCTGCCGACGGTTATGCAAGAGTAACTCACAAAGCGTCTGTTGTAATGTGCCACTTAGGGCCCGGAATTACGAACGTTTTGACAGGTGTAGCAAATGCCGCATTTGATTCGATTCCTATGGTAGTTTTTGCCGGTGATGTTCCGAGTTATTATTACGGTAAGCACCCTCATCAAGAAGTCAACATGCACGGAGATGCGACTCAATATAGAATGCTTGAGCCAGTTTGTAAACGCTGCTGGAGAGTCGACGATCCCGAAGCATTACCCGATATTCTTGACAAGGCATTTAGACTCGCTGAGTCAGGCCGTCCCGGTCCTGTTTTAATTGATATGCCTATGGATATATGGTCGCGCGAAATTGAAGAAGATTTATTTGCACGCACTTATAATGATAGTCATGTTACTATGAAACCGGCTTTAGATCCCGCAGCAGCAAAGGAAATCGCTAAAAAATTAATCGAGGCAAAAAATCCCGTTATTCACGCAGGCGGGGGAGTCTTACTTGCTCAAGCATGCACTCGCAGAATTTCTTGATATTCCCATCTCACGCACTTTAATGGGTCATGGCTGTGTAAGTGATTTGCACCCGTTAATGATAGGTCAAACAGGATTCTGGGGACTTGCTCACACTCATGAATTCACGTTGAATGCTGATATAATTCTTGCACTCGGTACACGTTTTGCAGAGGCTGACTCTTCAAGCTGGTATCAGGGAGTTACGTTTGATCCGTCAGTTACAAAATTTTTGCAGATAGATATTGACCCGTCAGAAATCGGCAGAAATTACCCCGTCGAAATAGGAGCAGTAGCAGATTTAAAACTTGCACTCGCACAAATTTTAGACGAAGCAAAGAAGATTTGCCCGAATGGAATCAAACGAGAAGGACTCCGCGAGAAAATAGCAAAGGCAAAAGCAGATTTCAAAGCCTCAAACGTTGAGATTTCAAATGATAGCCGATTCCCGATGACCCCGCAGAGAATTCTTAAAGATTTAAAGGCCGCATTACCTGAAGACGCATTAATTTTCACCGATGTAGGCTGGAACAAAAACGGAGTCGCTCAACAGTATGATATTACAATTCCGGGAACTGTTCATCATTCGTCAGGTCTTGCAACTATGGGATTTGGAGCAAGTGCAGTACTCGGCGGAAAAATTGCGGCACCTGATAAAATTTGTCTCGCATTAATCGGCGACGGCGGATTTGGAGTAAATCCCACTTGTATGGCTACAGCAGTAGAACAGGGAATCGCCTGCACATGGCTTGTTATGAATAATTGCGCATTCGGGACAATAGCAGGACTTGAGAACGCAAATTATCATACTAAATTCGGAACGACTTTCCAGACTCCTAATGGTGAAGTCTATTCGCCAAACTGGGCAGAAGTAGCAAAAGGTTACGGAGTCGAGGCAATCCGCGTTAATTCAGCTGATGAACTTGCACCCGCACTCGCAAAAGCCGTTGAAGCTAACAAAGCAGGCCGCCCGTTCTTAGTCGAAGCAATTATGGAAAATATCGCAGTACCGACTCCGGGCTGTTGGAACATTAACGATATTTATACGCCGAGTGATTTAGTAAAAGAGGGGAAACTCGTCAAGAAAGACTCAGACGGAAAATATATCCCCCCGAGTCATGCAAAATCACATATTACGAAATAAAATAATTTAATGAAGGGAGAAATTTTTTAACAATGGCACATCATGAAGTAACACCCGAAGAAATAGCAATGCTTGAAGAAATGGTCAAGAAGGCCAAGGCAGCCGCAGCAGTAATCGCTACTTATGATCAAGAAAGAGTCGATCATCTTTGCAGGGCAATTTGTGCAGCAATATATCCGCTCAAAGTATGGGGGCCAATCTGCGACGAAGCAGTTGACGAGACTAGACTCGGCGATAAGGTAACTAAACGAAATAAGCGCAACAAGTTAAAATTAATTTTGCGTGATTGTTTACGTCAAAAGAGTGTCGGCATAATCGAGTCAAATCCTGAAAAAGGACTCGTAAAATATGCTAAACCAGTCGGAGTCATCGCGACTCTTGTACCTACTACAAATCCTTGCGTTACTCCTGCAGGTCAAGCAATTTACGCTGTAAAAGCCCGTGACGTTCTCATTTGCTCACCTCATCCCAGAGCGAAAAAAGTTACTTGCAAGACTGTAAATATCATTCGCGGAGTTCTTGAACGTGAAGGCGCACCCGCTGATATTATTCAAGCAATTGAAGAGCCTAGCATTTCCCTTACTCAAGAATTAATGAAGATGGTCGACATGGTAATTGCAACAGGAGGCCGCCCGATGGTAAGATCTGCTTATTCTTCAGGAGTTCCGGCTTACGGTTCAGGTGCAGGAAATTCTACAGTCATAGTAGACAATACAGCAGACACTAAAGAACGCGCTTATGAAGCAGCAATGAACACAAGAATCTCAAAATGTTCAGATTTCGGCTCAGGTTGTTCGTGCGACGGAAATTTAATCGTTCATGAGTCAGTCTATGACAATTTTGTTGAAGGCTTAATCAAAGAAGGCGCATATATTCCCACATGGGAAGAGGCCGAAGCCATCAAAAAAGTAATGTGGGACGAGACAGGACACAGACTCCCTGACACTGTAGCAATTTCTGCGCAGGCACTTGCGGAAAAGGCCGGATTTACGATTCCCGCTGACCGTAAATTTATAGCAGTCCCGAATAACGGGCAAAAAGAGGGCTTTACAATTAATAACGCTGAAGACATTAAAAAGTGTATCGGCAAAGAACATTTCTTCTCGACGGAAAAATTAACGACGTTATTAACACTCTTTAAATACGGCGGAGAATTCCAGACAGCACTTGACATCATGCAGGAAATTTTTGACAAGTCAGGCGGTAAGGGGCATTCATGCGGGCTTTACTCGTTCGATGATGATCATATTCACCGTCTCGGAATGTGCGCGCCTGTTTCTCGCTGTATGATTCGTCAGCCTAATAACCGCGGCAACGCAGGAAGCGCAACAAATGGAATGCCTCCAACTAACTCAATGGGCTGCGGGACATGGGGCGGCAATATAGTCAGCGAAAATATCACGTTAAAGCACTATATGAATACAACGTGGGTAGCTCGTCCGATTCTTGAAGATATGCCGTCTTTACAGGCTCTATTCGGTGAATTCTACGAAGACGGAATGGACGAAGAATAATAAATTTATTTACAAGCAAAATAAAATTCCCCTGCCTTTTATGACAGGGGGATAATTTTTTTTACTTATTCAGCAATTGCTCCTTCAGGAATTAATACATTTTCTGATTCTGACTCCTCGTCATTTTTCCAAATAATTGCAAGTCCTAAAGAAGTCATTATTAATGCTACTATAGGATTAAGCCAGTTCATAAAGCAATATGGCAAATAATCAAGAGTCGCTACTCCTAAAACTGAACTGACATAAACGCCGCAAGTGTTCCAAGGGACTAATACTGAAGTCATTGTGCCGCTGTCCTCAAGTGAACGCGATAACATAACAGGAGCTAATTTCTTCCCGTTCTGCCATTTACGTTCATCAAATGCGCGTTTGAACATTCGCCCCGGAACTATAATAGATAAATACTGCTCGCTTAAAAATACATTTGCCATGAATGCCGACGCAAGAACAGATCCGATCATGCCTGTAACTGTCTTAACGTGCCTCATTAAAGCGTCAAGAATTACATCAAGAAATCCGCAGACTTCCATAATGCCGCCCAGTGATAAAGCTACTACTATCAAGCATACAGTTTCTAACATTGAAGTCATGCCGCCTCGTGTAAATAATTGTGTGAGCAGGCCGCCGACTTTGGAAAAAATTTCAGGTGTTACCGTTAAGGCTGAAGAGGTGAAGGCCTGATTAAATGAGCCTGTTATAGTTGTTATTGCTTCAGGTGTTGCAGCTTCGGCAAATTTTCCTAAGTGTTCAGGCACATATCCCGAAAATAATACGTTCATTGTCTCAAACGGTGTAGAGCCTCTTACAAGTGATAATACAAGACTCCCGACAATGCCCGCGACTATTCCCGGAATAGCAGGAATCTTTAAAGCTGCCATTACAAGAATTATCATAGGCGGAATAAATGCCCATAAAGAAATATTAAACTCAGCTCTCATCATGCTTTGAATTAAAGCGATTCGCCCGCCGTCTGAACCTTGCGCAGAATCTCCCATCATGAAAGCTATTACAGCCGTTATTAAAAGAGTCGGCACTGTTGTCCAGATCATTGCTCGGACATGATCAAATAATTCACTGCCAGCAACCGCCGGAGCAAGATTTGTCGTATCTGAAAGCGGAGAAATCTTATCACCGAAATACGCGCCTGAAATAACAAATCCCGCAGTTATCGGCAAAGGAAGGCCAAGCCCTGCGCTAATTCCGATTAAAGCGACTCCGACTGTAGAGCTTGTAGTCCAGCAGCAACCTGTAGCAAGAGCAACTACTACACTAATTATTAAAGTCGCTAAATAAAAATATCGCGGGGACATTACTTCAAGGCCGTAATAAATCATAGTAGCAACTACTCCGCTTTGAATCCATGAGCCTACAAGACAGCCTACGAGAATTAATATTACTATTGCTTGAATAGAAACTTGAATAGCTCCAGCCATGCCCTTTTCTAGATCTTGCCAAGAACGTTTTAAATATAACGCTCCGACTAAAGCAGCAAAAATC
Organism: uncultured Synergistales bacterium; assembly: GCA_905233515.1. Taxonomy (GTDB): domain Bacteria; phylum Synergistota; class Synergistia; order Synergistales; family Aminobacteriaceae; genus JAFUXM01. Next base: position 486 of record CAJOEQ010000103.1, on the reverse strand, counting down.
GTAGCAAATAATAACGGCACTTGAGCAGGAAGACCAAGCCCAAAATGTGAACCTGACTCGAGTTCGACATCAACAACACCGAACGTAACTATTAGCGCGCTAATGCAAAGTACAGAAATCGAAAGTAAAAGACCGGGACGACGACACAATACAACATTCCTCCTTAGGAATTAATAAGAATAATAAAACGCGCAAATTTTATAGCATTCTCGTTAAATTGCAAGAAGAAATTTTTAAAAATTTATCGACTTCAAATATTCTGCCTGCTCTGTAATAGTTTTGGCAAAATCAGCCGTGCACTCAAAGCCTGTATCACGATAAAGCGCATCTAAATCCGTATATGAATAGTCCATGTTTAAGCTGTCTTCATATTCGCCGAATCTTAATTCTGCGTCCTTGTTTATAACATCCCTGATATTGCAAACTATCTCGCGAAAAGTCCGCAAATTCCTATGTCCGATATAATAATTTGACATGTTATGACCC
>CAJOEQ010000102.1:4993-10623 GCA_905233515.1 uncultured Synergistales bacterium | reverse complement strand
TGATTATTATATAATAATTTGCCGTCTTGATTTAATTCTGCGATTTCCTGACCGTCTTTGAAGTAAAATTTTTCGCCTGCAAAAAAATATCCCGCTGAGATCATTTCTTGCATTGAGACTCTAGATGGCTTAACGTCAAAATCAGCACGGGCAATCGGTGAATCCTCAAATTTTATAGACTCGAGTCGTTTTTGCCCGGCCTCACAATAAATTTTATCAGCTTCAATCATTATAAATTTTCGTCCGAGTTTCTTTGCTGCTGCTGCTGTTGTCATAGTGCCTGCGAATGGATCAAGAATTAAATCATTTAGTCGTGAAGATATTGCTATGATTCTTTCAAGTAATTGCAGGGGCTTTTGAGTCGAATGTAATTTTCTCCCGTCTGAATCTTTGAGTCTCTCATTGCCTGAACAGATAGGAAATTTCCAGATTGAGCCCATTTGATGATGATTTAAATCTGCGTTTAACTCCTTAGCAGTCTTATAATTGAATGTAAAATGTGAGTTTTTTTCGCGGGCTGCCCATATTAAAGTCTCGTGGCTGTTATTGAGTCTAGTTCCCATAAAATTCGGAGTCGGGTTGCTTTTCTGCCAGATTACGTCATTTATAAGCCAATAATTTAATTGCTGCATAATTGCCCCGATTGTATAAATACACTGCATTGAGCCTATAACCCATATAGAGCCGTCATGCTTTAAGAGTCTTTTACATTCTGAGAGCCATTCACGTGAAAATTTTTCATAACTTGCAAGAGAGTCGAATTTGTCCCAGTAGTCATTACAGCCGCTGAATTCCGTGCCCTCGACTCTGTGTAAAATTTTACCGGTTCGCATGTAATACGGGGGATCAGCGAAAATTAAATCTATACTCGATGAGTCAAGAGTCTTTAAATATTCAAGTGAGTTAGCATTAATAATTACATTTTCCATCATAAATAAATAATAACCTCCTGAACTTGAATAATTATATTATATTATCGCACGGGGTGCCCCCCGCATTCACGAACTCAAAAAATTTTATATATATTCACGTACAGCCATAACAGCAAAATAAAAGCCTCCTGCAAAATTATAAATCTCACAGGAGACTCAAAAAATTTTATATTTATTTAAGCAACTGTAATATCTTTGCAGAGATAAACGTCTTGTACAGCATTAATAATTTTCACGCCTTCACTCATAGGACGCTGGAAAGCCTTTCTACCGAGTATTAATCCCATGCCGCCGGCTCTCTTGTTAATTACTGCTGTTCTTACTGCCTCGCTTAAATCACTTGCACCGCTTGAAGCACCGCCCGAATTAATTAATCCTGCACGACCCATATAACAATTTGCAACCTGATAGCGCGCTAAATCTATCGGGTGATCGCTCGTTAAATTCTCGTACATTTCTTTAGAAGTTTTGCCGTAGCCTTTACCCATTGCCAAATAACCGCCGTTATTTTCTGGTAATTTCTGCTTTATAATATCGGCCTCGATTGTTACTCCTAAGTGATTCGCCTGACCTGTCAAATCTGCTGAAGCGTGATAATCTGTTACAATGTCATCTTTCTTGATTTTGAACGCTGAATTACGCAAATAACACCATAAAATTGTAGCCATTCCCATTTCGTGGGCTTTATGGAACGCCTTAGAAATTTCCTGAATCTGACGAGTCGACTCAGCACTTCCGAAATAAATTGTAGCTCCCACTGCGACCGCTCCGAGATTATAAGCCTGCTCAACTGACGCAAATAAAACTTGATCGAACTGATTCGGATAAGTCAATAACTCATTATGATTTAATTTAAGCACGAAGGGAATTTTATGCGCGTATTTTCTTGCTACTGAGCCTAATACTCCCAGAGTCGTAGCTACTGCGTTACAGCCTGCCTCCATTGCGAGTTTGATAATATTTTCAGGGTCAAAATAAATCGGATTCGGCCCGAATGATGCGCCTGCGCTGTGTTCGATTCCCTGATCTACTGGCAAAATCGAAATGTAACCGGTATTTGCTAATCTGCCGTGATTAAAAAGTGTCTGCATTGAACGTAAAACAGGGATCGGCCTATCTGAACAGCTTAAAACTCTATCAACAAAATCAGAGCCGGGCAATGATAATAAATCCTTTGAAATTGTCTCACATGTGTGAGTTAATAAAGTCTCTGCCTCTGAACCTAAGAGAGCTTCAATTTTCCCGAATTCCATAATAAATAAATACCTCCTAAGAAATTATTTATTTCCTGAACATTATACAACCTTCTGCAATTGCTAACACGCCTTCAATAATTAAGCCGCAGCCTAAGACCATCATAACGGATAAAGCACTTACAACGGGAGAAAGACTCATTAACAGCGCAAGAATTATTAACGCGATACCATTTAAAAGCATGACCCACCAGCCGGGAATTTTGCCGCCTCCGAACCATAAAGCAGCACAAGCCCTTGAAACTCCGACAGTGAACAGCCAGAAAGCTACAGCAAAGGGAATCAAGAAAGCTGTCATGCCGGGCTGTAGAAATAATAATATTCCCGCAATTAAATCAAGAATCCCCCAGATAATAAATCTCTTAAGCCTGAAATAATAAAATCCTGTGAAATAATTTAGTGCCGACGCAATAAGGCCAAGTCCGATAAAGAATCCTGCTGACATTAGAGCCTCAATCGGATAATTAAGACTTAAGCAGCCTAAAATAATTAATATAATTCCGTTGATATAAAAATTTATTCGTGAAGTTCTCATTTTATTGTGCCTCCGATGATAATAATTTATTTAAATCTTGTTTAGCTTGTTCCTGATTAACGCATTGAATGCCTTTAAAGCCGTATAAAATTGCTCCCTGAACATTCGCAAATAAATCATCAATAAAAACGCATTCAGACGGGACGAGATTATATTTTTTTGCGAGTGAGTCATAAATTTCGATTTCAGGTTTTAACAGCTTGACATCACACGAAAAAACGCCCCCGTCCATTAATGGCAGGAAATCTAACACTTCAGGATTCGCGTCCATCACAAAGCGTGAATAATTTGACAAGTAATAAACTTTATAGCCGCGAGATTTTAAATCTTTGATCCATTCATGAGTCCCCGCGCGTTTTGTTAAAGTTTCACCGACTCGAGAAATAATTTTCTTGATTTCAGGCTCATTTTCGGGACAAATTTTTATAATGCTTGACCAGACTTTTTCGGGGTCATCTCCTGCGTCGAGTCGTTCCCAGCGTCCATCACCCCAGACTGCGACATTTAATTTTGCTATTAAATCATCTTGGCCGGGGAATAATTTTTGCATATATTCAGCCCAGTTGAAATTAACTAATACATTGCCGATGTCAAATATTACATTTTTTATCATGAAATTTTGACTCCCATTGAAGCAAGTTCGCTAATATTTTTCTTGTGATTCTCTTCATTTACCCAGCCTAAAGAATTAGCAAGAATTTCAACATTTCGGCCTGATTTTAACAGAGCTAACACGCTTTCACGCACGCAAAACTCACTCGCAATCCCGCAGACAATTACATTATTGCTTATAACGTCGCAAATTTTTTGACCGAGTTTATTTTTTGCCTCAAAAGCTGAATACTCTTCAACTGAGTCATTTTGTCCCTTGTAATAAATAGTGCTTTCATTTGGACGCTGTGAAGGATTCTTTACGTCATTATAAAATTTTTCGTGAATCTCTGATCCGTGAGTATTCGCCTGACAATGAACCGGCCAAGTTCCGCCGTTTTGTGTATAGCTGCAATGATTGAGACTGTGAAAATCAGCCGAGTAATAAACTTTTATATCAGGGTGCGAGTTTATGAACTCAACGATATTATTTACGGCCTCAAGTGAATGACCGCAAGCAAGAGTCCCATCAATAAAATCATACTGACAATCTACTACTAATAAATCTGCCATGTAAAAAAATTTCCTTTCTTGAAACTAAATATCACACATATTATATAATGCAAGGAAAATATTTTAATGATTGTGCTATAAAATTTCTTGAAACATTCCCATTTGATTAATTATCGCTAAAGAATCACTAATTATCTGCATAAACACAGCGCACCCCGTGCCTTCTCCAAGTCTCATTGATAATTTTAACGGTGGATTAAGATTTAAAAATTTTGCCGCATGAATATAAGCAGGTTCTAAAGACTCATGGGACGCGAACATAAAATCACGGCACAAATTATTTAACTTGCAAGCTAAGACAGCCCCCGCAATCGAAATAACGCCGTCAATTATGACTGGAACGCGATATAATGCCCCGCCTATAAATAATCCTGTAATAGCTGCAATATCAAGACCTCCGACGCAGGATAAAATATTCACAGGGTCAATAAAATTTTTCTCGTGAAATTTAAGCGACTCAAGAATTACATTTTTTTTGCGTGAAAATTGCTCATCGTTAAGTCCTGCCCCGCGTCCGATTAAATTAATATCCCGCGAATTCAAAGCCGCCATTATGCAAGCCGCCGCACTTGTTGTGTTAGACATTCCCACTTCACCAGTGCCGATTAATTGAATCCCTTCAGATTTGCCCTCTTTGACTAAATTAATCCCGAACTCAATAACTTTTTTTGCTGTATCTTGAGTCATTGCGCGCTCATGGAGAAAATTTTCCGTGCCGTCTTTCATGAATTTATGAGTGCAAATGTTTTCGCATTCTCCTAAATCTTTAACGCCTAAATCATATAATTTCAGTTCCGCACCGGCCTGACGAGCTAAAATATTTATTGCTCCGTTTTGATTTATTGCGTAGACCTGCATTAATTTGCGCGTGAACTCTTGAGGCGATGAGCAGACTCCTTCATTATAAATGCCGTTATCTGCTCCGAATAAGTAAATTGCTTTGTGAGAGATTAAATTTTTAACTTGGCCTGTTATGCCTGATAATTTAATTGCGATATTTTCGAGTTCTCCCAGACTCCCGGCCGGCTTAACAAATTTTGCGTGAAGTTCGCTAGCTTCTTTCATTGCTTTATAGTCAAGAGCCCTGATATTTTCTAAAGCGTCATAAAGATTCATTTTTATTCACTCACCCTGCTATATTATAAAACACTTGCTTTTTACCATTTACAATAAATCACTTTGCGAAATATAATAATAAACAATTCAGCATTAATAAATTTATATTTAGGAGGCACATTTTATGAAGAAATTTTTATTATTCTTAAGCGTGTTATTTATTTTTTCGTGCGCTTTCACGGCATTTGCTGATGACTACTGGAACGATGAGATTTACAAAGCAATCGAGCAGCGAGTCAAGGCAAATACTCCGACATTTCCGAACGTTGATTTTGTAGTAACTGACTCAAAATATTCTGATTTTGTCTCAGACATGGAAGAAGAATATTTTATCACGGACGGCAAAGAGGGACATTTAAGACAGACTCAAACTGTTAAAGATTTCACAAAAGCTATTCAGGCAGCAATTGACGAGGCCAACAAAGCAGGCGGCGGAAGAGTCATAATTCCTGCTGAAAAGGGAGCAACCCGCGCAAATCCTACAGTTTATTATACCGGCTCAATCGAGATAAAAAGCAACGTAAATTTACATCTTGAAGAGGGCACGGAATTACGTTTTGTGCGAAATATTAATAATAAATATTATCCTGTTGTCTTAACGAGTTTTGAAGGCAATGACACTTATAATTA
>CAJOEQ010000102.1:0-4913 GCA_905233515.1 uncultured Synergistales bacterium | reverse complement strand
GGCGTAAACGGTTTCGAGAAACAATCAAAAGTAGTTGACGTTCTCGTTAAAGAATGGAGCGATAAAGCATATCCAATCGAGCGCAGATTATTAAATGACGGTGTAACTCCTCTTCCTGATAAAATTCCTACAATGGCTATAAACTGGGACAATATCGAAGAAATTACTTATATTGATACTCCTAAAGACGTAACGCCTTTAAGATCTCTTCTCAGACCTTGCACGTTTGAGCCTTACGCCTGCGAAAATATTTTAATTGAAGATATTCGCATAATTAACTCACCCATGTGGGAAGTTCACCCGTTAAGATGCAGAAATATTTTAATTCGAGGACTCGAAATTGACTCGCACGGTCATAATAATGACGGAGTCAACCCTGAATCGACTCATTATGTAATAATCGAAAATTGCTCATTCAGCACCGGTGATGACTGCATAGCTATTAAATCAGGCAAAAACAGAGACGGCTACAATCGCGGAAAAGTCGGCGGCGAGTCATGCGGAAATATTATAATCAGAAATTGCACATTTGCTGACGGACATGGCGGAGTTACTTGCGGTTCAGAGTGCACGGGCGGAATCAGTAACGTTTTTGCTCATGATAATCATTTTGACAGCTTGAATTTACAGCAGGTTTTGAGATTCAAGACTAATTCTTACAGAGGCGGCTTAATCGAAAATATTTACTTCAAAGACAGCACAGTTGCAAAATGTTCAAATGCCTTAATGTACGGTGAGACTCAATATACTTTAGGTTCAGCGCAGGACAAAGAGGGCGATTTAGGGCCTTATACTCCGCAGTTAAAAGGAGTCTTTATGTCGAACATCACAGCCGGAAAACCTGATGATCCAGTAAAAGCAAAGAACGCTATTTTATGGAAAGCCTACGAACGCGCACCGATGACTAATATAAAAGTTAAGGACGTTACAGTTTACGGAGTCCAGAATGCAATAATTTTATCGAACGTTAAAAATTTTGAGCTTCATAACGTTAAAATTAGTCTTGAGTCAGACACTGCAAAACTTGAGACATATAACACTGAAGTAATTAATATTTCTGATGTAAAACTCTCAGCGAACGGCAAAGATTATAATTTAGCTGAAGGTGAAAGAGTCAACATGCCTGATGATTTTGACAAGTCCCAGCCAGTTACTATAACCGGAATAATTGAGACAAAAGACGCGATTTTTGCAGAGGGTAAAGGCTCATTAAATGCATTCTTAGATCGCGGGACTCTTGAAGAAGGAAATAAAGCACCGATTATTACGCCTTTTGCTGCTGAAGTCAAGAAAGTAGAAGACGGCAAATATTCATTCAGCGTGAAAATTTCTTTAGCAGATAAGCCGGATTATCAATATGCTTACAGACCCGATACAGAATCAGAGAACATGAACAGGGGCAATCACATTTTATCGCTCGTAGCAACGGGTCAGCCCTATGATCAAAACACTTGGAATTACAACGTGAAATGCAAAGCTGATTAATCGCAAATAATAAAGAGACAGGCTTTTAAAGTCTGCCTCTTTTTTTTATTCATGAATGAGTAAATTTAATTAGATAATTTTTTCTTGTTAGCAGCTTCCCTCTTGTTAATTTTGCGCTGATTATAAATTGAAAATAGTATAGTAGCGACTGAAACGAGAAAGAATCCTACTGCTATAGGACGATTCAGAATCTCCCAGAAATTGCCGTTATTTACGTCGACGAATCTTACAAAATTTTGTTCACACATCGGGCCAAGTATCAAAGCTAACAAAATCGGTGAGAGAGGGAACTCAAATTTATTCATTAAATAGCCTACCACCCCGAATAATACACAGACTCCGACATCGAAAATATTTTTATTAATCGAGAATGCACCCAGTAATGAGACTACTAAAATAATGGGATAAAGCATTTTTTTCTCCACTGATACAATTTTAGCAAAGAATCTTACTCCCGCACATCCTACAACTAACATTGCTAAGTTCGCAAGCATTAAAGCAGCAAAGACTCTATAAACTGTAGGAAGTTCATTTACATACATCATCGGGCCGGGCTGAATTCCTTTCATGATAAAAGCTCCGAGAAGTACAGCAGTTACAGCATCACCGGGGACTCCTAAAGAAAGAAGGGGGATCATTGCACCGCCTGAGCAGCCGTTATTTGCCGATTCAGTAGCAGCTACACCGTTTGGAATTCCTGTTCCATATAATTCCGGATGTTTTGAGGCACTCTTATTAAATCCATATGAGACAAACACGGCAATATCTCCGCCGGCTCCGGGAATAGCTCCTATCATTGTGCCTATTAAGCCGCCTGATATGATATTCGGCCAAATTTGTCCGATTGTCTTTAAATCCGGCAAAACGTTTGTAATTTTCTCTTCAGATTTTTGCTGCTTCTCTTCACCGTTTATAATTCTTTCAACGCCGGCTATAACTTCAGCAATCGCAAATAATCCTATCAAAGTCGGAATAAATGAGAATCCTGACAATAACGGCCTGAAACCGAATACAAATCTTTTTGCGCCGTAAGTGGGATCTTGTCCGACTGTAGCGAGTAAAAGCCCGAAAAATGCCGCAATTAAACCTTTAGAAATTGACTTCCCAGAAATTGAGACGATTACAGAGAGTCCGAAAAATGCAAGCATTAACATTTCAGCACTCGTGAATTTCATGGCCATTTGAGCTACTAAAGGAGATAAGAACGTCTCCGCCGCAAAATGATGAGAACATAGCGATTGATAAAGCCTTCCCCGCCTGACCTTTTTGACACATGGGATAACCGTCTAAAAGAGTCGCCGCCGCGCTGGGAGTACCGGGTGCGTGAATAAGTATAGCCGAAATTGAACCGCCGTACATTCCCCCGCAGTAAATTCCGAGCAATAACCCGATTGACGGTATTAAATCCATCCCAAACGAGAAAGGAATCAACAGAGCGACTCCCATTGTTGCAGTCATTCCCGGCACTGCTCCTAATAAAACGCCGCCTAAAGCTCCTAATAAAGTCATTAAGATAACTTGCCAGCTAGTGAAGACATTTATATAACTCTCAAATAATAAACTCCAATTCATGGCTTAAGCCTCCTTTAAAATTTGTCAACTAAGTCACGAAGAGGCTGAAGCACGCCCATCGGAATATTTACCGTCAATAATTTATAGAACACGAACCACATTATTAACGGGACTAATATAGACACGGGAATAACTATTTTTAGATCGCGCTTCCCGATCAGAAACATTATAATAATGCTTATGCACGCAGAGACAAGCACATAGCCGAGTCTGTCAAATAAATACGTGTAAAGAATGCATAAAATTATTACGAACAGAGCCGCCGCCACGCCTTTATTTGTGAAGGGATTTATACTTGCTGCTAATTCATTTTCCGGGTCATCTTCAGACATGCCGCGAGTTACTTTTATGAATGACTGCAAAAATAATATAAGCGTGAAAATAAACATGCCGCAGATCATAATTTGCGGAAAAGTTGCAGGCTGAACAAATGCGCGCTTGTGAACTCTAAATCCTGTTGTCTCGATATAAGCCCATACTTCAAAAATTAATAATATTATTGCACTGATTAGACTTGCAAAAGCCTTTGTTTGAGTCTTTCTCAAGAAAATTCACGTCCTTATCATAAAAAAATGGGCAAGACTAAATCCTGCCCACTCAATAATAAATCATTCTTAAATCTCAATGCCTGCCGCTTTCATAGCTGCCGGTACGTCGTGTTCTTCCTGTTGTTCGAGGAATGCTTTAAACTCTGCACCGTCCATGTATGCAATTCCGAGTCCTGCATTAGTCATGTATTCAATAAAGCCGGGATCTTTAACAGCAGCCTCACAGGCCTTAGCAAGTTTAGCTTTTATTGCAGGATCTACACCGTTCGGAAGTCCAAGCCCGCGCCATGTCGAATAAAAAGCGTTAATGCCTTGTTCTTTGCAGGTGGGAATTTGGCCGAAAACTTTATTATTAATGCGCTCTTCTGCCATGAGTCCTAAACAAATAAGATTGCCGGATTCAATAAATGAACGAGCTTCAGCAAGTGAAACAGTTACGCCCTCAATGTCGACTCCCTGAGCAGCAGCCTGTACAGCCGACGCAGCACCGTCCGGATAAGTTACCATTTTGAGTTCAACTCCTGCAACATTCATGAAATAACCGCCCGCAATGTGCCAAACTGAATTTGCAGATGAGCCGCCCATACGAACTTCGCCGGGGTGTTTTTTGCAGTATTCGATAAAATCTTTCAAGTTAGCAATACCGTTCTTTTCTGCCCATGCTTTATTAACAGTTATTCCCGCCGGGTCAGCGTTAAGTCTGCAAAGAGGATCATAATTTACGTATGATTTATAATCCGAGACATCAAGAGCCTTATACGTAACAAATTCAAAAGTTATCATGCCAAATGTGTAACCGTCAGGATCAGCGTCTGCAATTGCTTCATGTCCTGTAACTCCGCCCGCACCTGTTTTGTTATCGACGATAATTGTTTGTCCGAGCTGTTTTTCAAGTGCCTGACAGAATGCGCGTAAACATGAATCAGTGCCGCCGCCCGCGCCCCATGGACATATAGCGGTGATTGATTTTTCCGGGTATTCAGCCATAGCCGCCGACGCACATAACGCGAGAACAAGAATCATTACAAGAGCAAATAATTTTTTCATGATTGTTCCTCCTTATATAAATTAAATAAATATATTTTAGAATGTGAATTGATTATATTGTAATAAATGCAGAGATGTCAACATAAAATTGACTAGCTTAATTAACGGCCTTTTAAGCCTTCAATATCTGCACTGTATAGAAAATATATTTTCTTCTTACTAAATTTGCAAACAGTTTTAAGGATGTGAATAATATTATTACGGTCGTATTTCCATAGTCTAAGTAAAAGTTGTTTACTCTCTTCTACTTTTTTACTCTTG
>CAJOEQ010000101.1 GCA_905233515.1 uncultured Synergistales bacterium | reverse complement strand
ATATAACTTGTCCGGAAATTCCCAGACTCTTAATAAATCCGCCTATGAGCAATACAGGAGCAAGAGCAAAAGCAGGCAATACAAAATTTTTTCGTCTATCAAGAATCAATCCCGCTAAAAATTGCAGTCCGAACGCTATCACCGTGTAAAGCCCGAAATAATAAATTATTCTGTCAAAATCAGGCTCATTCACGGCGTAATTTGCTAAGACTGCCCCGCAAAGTCCGTCTACTGCAAAATGAAGCAGTGTACACAAAAACAGCATAACTATGAAATAAATCACGTCATTCACGTTATATACAGTTATGCGCCTTGTATAAACTCTTTCGCGTTTGCCGGTCTCTTTACACTTAGCACGAATCGAATAATGCAATTCTTGATCTTTATCAGGACGCTGATATTTAAAGACTCGTTTTATTTGTGAGTCCTCGCTGCTCTTACCTTTTACGGAGTCAATTACTTTTTTATTATCACGATCTCTAAATGTGATCACATAATCGACATCTTTAGAAATATTTACAGCAAGTTCAATAGCGCATTCTTGATCTTTAACGGGCGTTAAAGAAAATTTTGCGCTGGTAATTCCACCTTGACGAATAGGAACAGGAATCGGCCTAAAATTTTCAGGAGTTACAGGAATCGGGCTGGGCTTTCTGAATCTCTCAGGACTGGGAATATCTGCAAAGGCTGTTACACTAAGACTTATAATTAATATAATCGCAATTATTAAACGCTTCAAAATAAATCACTTGCTTTCTTAAAAAATTTTTTAATATTATACACTTGACAAAAAATTATTTATCCCTCATAATTTCGCACCTGGAAATCAAAATTTTTCAGGAGGTTTTTACATGGCCAGAAAAATGGTTTATGGCATCAACGATCGGCCACCGTTCGTAATAATGCTTCTTTCAGGAGCGCAGCACGTTTTAACACTTTTCGGTTCGACAACACTAGTTCCCTTAATATTCGGTCCCGCAATGGGAATGGACGCCCTACAAATAGCCTCGTTAATCTCTTGTGTATATTTCGGAATGGGTGTAGCGACATTAATTCAAACAAGTAAAAAGCTCGGTTCAGGACTTCCAATAGTACAAGGATCGAGCTTTTCTTTTATCCCTTCAGTTATGACGGTTATCGCGCTTTATAAGGCAGCAGGCCCAGAAACAGTAATGCAATACATGGGCGGAGGTCTAATCGCGGGCGGTATAATTTTATCAGTCATAGGCTATAGCAGAATCGTGGGAATAATCCGCAAAGTAATAACTCCTATAGTAATCGGTCCGGTTATAATGGCTATAGGATTTTCACTTGCTGGGACTGCAGTACAGGGCAACGCTGCTAATTATTGGCCGGCCTCCCTCGCAGTAGTTATATTAATTTTCCTGTTCAGCTTAGTAATCAAGAATAAATATATAAACATTTTCGCGATTTTGTTAGCTATCGTAGTAACTTATTGCGTTTGTCTTGTGTTATCAACTAATGGAGTTTTCGCGCCGGATCACCCTGCATATATAGATCTTACAAAAGTCAGTGCAGCCCCTTGGTTACGTGATTTCAAAAATGTAATAATTCCTTGGGGAATGCCTAAATTCAGCTTAATGGCATTTGCGGCGTTACTGGCTGGATTTTTCGCTACAATGATTGAATCAATCGGCGATTATCATTCAGTTTCTTATGCGTCGGGCGTTGATGATCCTGACTCTGAAACTATAAGCCGGGGAATCGGTGCTGAAGGTCTTTGCTGTGCATTATCGGGCGTATTCGGTTCAGTCGGTACTACTTCTTACACTGAAAATATAGGCTTGATAGGCTTAACCGGCGTTGCTTCTCGTGTTGTAGTAAGAACTGGCGCAATTATATTAATTCTCATGAGCTTTGTAGGTAAACTCAGCGCGTTAATTGCTACAATGCCTTCTCCCATTATAGGCGGTGCTTATATAGCATTATTCGGCACAATCGGAGCAATGGGTATACAGACTTTAATGCGGGCTGATATGTCAAGTCAGAGAAATATTTTAATAGTCGGCTTTGCTTTCTTGATGGCGTTAGGTCTTCCCGGCTGGGTTGAACAGAATCAAGCATTATTCATTAACCCTGCGAGCAGTCAAATATATCAAACTTTAGGCGGAATGGTCTGGGCAGTGTTAAAGACTCCGATGGCAGTTGCAGGAATTTGCGCGGCCATTTGCGACTCACTTGTACCGGGGACTGACGAAGAACGCGGAATTAAATAAATAAATTTACAAGAAAAGGAAAATTTTTCACATTCTCCCAGTCATAAAAGGCCGGGGGAATTTTTTTCTGTGCTATAATCAGCAAAATTATAAAAGGAGTCAATTAATGCTATTTAATTCGTGGCAATTTGCTATATTTTCCCCGGTTGTGTTCGCTCTTTACTGGGCGTTACCTGACAAATTTAGAAGTCTTGTTATTCTCATATCGAGCTATTATTTTTATATGAGCTGGAATGTTAATTATATAGTTTTGATTCTATTCACTACAATAATTTCATACTTGGCCGCATTGTTAATCAGACGTTATGACTCAGCAAAAAAATTTATTCTCGCGCTCTCGTTAATTGCTTGTTTAGGCGTGTTATTTGTATTCAAGTATTATAATTTCTTTGCTGACAGTCTAGTTAATTTCTTAAATTTATTTGCGCTGAAATTGCAGCCTTTCACGTTAAAATTAGCTCTACCAGTCGGAATCTCGTTTTACACTTTTCAGACTTTGAGCTATGTAATTGACGTATATCGCGGTAATACTGAACCGGAAAAAAATTTTATATATTATGCGGCTTTTGTCTCATTTTTCCCGCAATTAGTAGCAGGCCCGATTGAACGCACTAATAATTTACTCCCTCAAATAAAAGCAAAACACGTCTTTAATTACAATCAGGCTTTATACGGCGTTAAATTAATGATGTGGGGATTCTTTAAAAAATTAATTATTGCTGAAATAAGCGCGCTTTTAGTCGATCAAATTTTTAACGATATATATAATTATAGAGGACTCCCCTTAATAATAGGAGCTTTCTTGTTTGCTATACAAATTTATTGCGATTTTTCCGGTTATTCAGATATTGCTATAGGGACGGCCAAGTTAATGGGCATTGACTTAATGCAGAATTTCAAGAGTCCCTATTTTTCAGCAAGCATTAAAGAATTCTGGAGCCGCTGGCACATTTCCTTAAGTACATGGTTTCGCGATTATGTTTATATCCCACTGGGAGGCAATCGAGTCAAAAAATTTCGTCATTGCTTGAATTTATTTATAACGTTTTTAATTTCAGGACTTTGGCACGGTGCGAACTGGACTTTTATTTTATGGGGGAGTCTTCACGGTCTTGCGCAGATTCTAGAAAATTTTACGCGTCCTAAAAATTATCACGGCTTTAAATGGGCTTTGAAGGTCTCAGCAACTTTTATATTTGTCATGCTCGCATTTATGATTTTCAGGGCAAATAATATTAATGACGTGATTTATATATTCTCGAATATTTTCAAGAGTAGTGCAGGCTTTGAACTCATTGATATTCGCTCGTCAAAAATTTACGGGTTAATTATATCAATTATTGTATTAGCTTTATGGGATTATGCCTCGTTAAAATATGACGTTATAGAGAAAGTTACATCATGCAAAAATATTTTCTTGAGATACGGCTTTTATTTTTTGCTTGTGAACTCGTTAATATTCTTCAGGTCAATAGGCAGCACTCAATTTGTATATTTCCAGTTTTAGAAGGTGTATTCAAATATGAAAAAATTTCTCGTAAAAATTTCGTTCCTGATTGCATATTTTGTGATTGCTCAAGTAATTTTGCCTGTGCTGATTGACCCGTTTAACGTCTTTCACGCATTAAATATCAGAGACAACGGAGTAACTCCCAATCAAAATTATATAAAAATGAGATATATTCTTGCTAATCCCGGAAAATTTGACGGATTCATATTCGGATCTTCACGAGTTACAGCCCTTCACCCTGAAAAAATTAATGACGGCGGGAAAATTTATAACATGACTTATCCGGCGGGACTCCCCTGTGAACACTTAGCAAATATAAAAACTTTTCTAGCTAATAATATAAAACCTGCAAAAATTTATATGGCCTTTGACAGTATGAGCTACACAGCTTCTTATAATGAACACATTACAAAGCCTCTTAATTGTCCGTATGAGTATTTGCGCGAAAACCCCGAACATTTTTACTCGCTTTATTTTAATGCGGCTGTAACTTTTCAATCACTCGGGAAAATTATAAAGCATTCACCGATAAAAAATTTTGCTGATAATTTCTATAATTACGGCTGGGAGATCGATTATAATATGACTTCAAAATATGACTGGGACAAAGCCGCGCCGACTCTGGGAGATTTTGACGGTAAAAATTTAGTAGACTCAGCACTGAATGACATTCGCGAAATCGTTAAAATTTGCCGAGATAATAATATAGAGCTAGTTATATTTACAAATCCTATGCATTATATTACGCACTTGGCCTCACTTGAGAGAAATTATATTTATTTTCTTGCTGAACTGGCACAAATAACGGACTTCTATAATTTCAGCGGGCTTAATTCTATAACTCTTGATAATAATAATTATCTCGAGACAAGCCACTATAAAGCAGAAATCGGCGATATTATTATAAATATTATTTGCAACGGCGAGTCTTATCCGGAATTAGAGAGTCAGGGCTTTGGAGTCAAAATTACGCGCGATAATATAAATAAATTGCTTGATTTGCTAGAATCACAGGCAAAAAATTTTATTTCGCAAAAAAATAGAAATATATAATTTATGTTATAATACCCTTGAAATTTTTATAAAGGCGTGATAATCATAATGGAGTCAGGAGTCAGGAGTCAGGAGTCAGGAGTCAGGAGTCAGGAGTCAGGAGTCAGGAGTCAGGAGTCAG
>CAJOEQ010000100.1 GCA_905233515.1 uncultured Synergistales bacterium | reverse complement strand
TTTTTATTTATGTTAGGCATTATGTCATTCTTTTACACGATAAATTGAGCGCGGCAGTTTTCGCATGAAAATTTTTTATCTATGTGAGGCATTATATCACAGCAAAAATTTATTCAATCTGTTATAATTTCTGACATCACATAAACGCATGACAAGGGCATTTATTAAATCATGAATCAATCATGAGCCTTTATCAGCGAAGGAGGAAAATTTTTTATCATGTATGCAGTAATTGAAACAGGCGGCAAACAGTACCGCGCAAGTGTCGGCGATAAGTTCAGAGTCGAGAAATTACCCGGCGAAACTAGCACAGAAATAATATTTGACAAAATTTTAATGGTAGCTCCTGATGAGGGAGAAGCGAAATTCGGTGCTCCATATGTCGACGGCGCAAGAGTTACCGCTGAAATCGTCAAGCAGGCAAGAGCCGATAAAATTCTCGTTTTCAAGTATAAGAGCAAAAAAAATATTCGCAAAATGCACGGTCATAGACAGTATTTTACTGAAGTCGTGATTAAGAATATCGAAGCATAAGCATAAAACTTGATTCAGGTAAAATTATTTTATCAGGACAAAATTTTAAACGGGATTGAGTGTTCGGGCCATTCAGGTTCAGCAAGTAAGGGACAAGATATTATTTGTGCGGCTGTATCTGCTTTGATGCATTCTTTAATACTTGGACTCGATGACGTTGCAAGAGTCAAAAGCGCAAAATATTTCATAGATGATAAAGTCCCTATAATGCGAATCACTTGGCCTGTTAATGAGAGCGAAAATTTATCGTTATTGACTCTGACAATTGCAGAATCTTTAAAGCAAATCGCTCGGCAATATCCCGATTTCGTAAAAGTAAAAATTAACTCGGAGGTCAGCAAATGAAATTTTTTGATTTACAGTTTTTTGCGCATAAGAAGGGGCAGGGCAGCTCAACGAACGGACGCGACAGTCAGCCCAAATATCGCGGAATTAAAGTTTTCGCGGGTCAGACAGTAAACGCCGGCAGCATTCTTGTTAGACAGTGCGGGACAAAAGTACACCCCGGCAAACACGTAGGACTCGGGCGCGATTTCACGTTATTTGCGTTAGTTCCCGGCAAAGTCAGCTATCACACAAGACAAAGCAAAAAATTTGTCTCAGTTGAGCCGGCTCCTGTTGAGTAAAAATTTTTGTTTATCAGCAAATGCCCCGCTTGAAAGGGGCAAATTTTTTTATCAGGACATAAATATATGAAATTTGTAGATCTAGCAGAAATCTTCATAAGAGCAGGACGCGGCGGAAATGGTGCAATGAGTTTCAGGCGCGAAAAATTTATACCTAAGGGCGGCCCAGATGGAGCAGACGGCGGAAAAGGCGGCGATGTAATTATTCAATCAGTCGGCGGAATTGTTACGCTTGCTGATTTTGAATATAACAAAAGATTTCAGGCAGGCAACGGCGGGCACGGTTCAGGAGCTTTAAAGACTGGTGCAAACGGTGAAGACTTAAAAATTTTTGTGCCGTGCGGGACTCTTTTACTGGACGAGAATAATAATATACTCGCTGATTTGACGGAACCGGGACAAAATTTTATCGCTGCTCACGGTGGCAGGGGCGGAAGGGGTAACGCTCATTTTGCGAATTCTCAGAGGCGCGCTCCTAAATTTGCCGAAAAAGGTGATCCCGGAGAAGAGAAAAATTTAACTCTTGAATTAAAATTAATTGCTGATGTAGGACTCGCAGGATTCCCGAATGCTGGAAAGTCAAGCATTTTAGCGGCAATAAGCGGGGCAAAACCTAGAATCGCCGGCTATCCTTTCACGACTTTAACGCCAAATCTCGGAGTCTTAGCTGTTGATGATGCTCAAGTCGTCATTGCTGATTTACCCGGTTTAATTGAGGGAGCTCACGAGGGGAAGGGACTCGGACTTCAATTTTTGCGGCACGTCGAGCGAACTAGAATTTTATTACACGTCATTGATTTATCGCAAAATGATCCAGTCTCAAATTTTGAGGCTCTATTAAACGAGTTCAAGCAATACGGGGCAAATTTATATAATCGGCCTTGTATAGTAATCGGCAATAAAATAGATATTCAAGGCACCGAGTCAAATTCTGAGATTTTGCGGGATTACGCAGAAAATTTAAATATGCCTTATATGAGCGTGAGTGCTTTAACAGGTGAAAATATACCCGAACTAATAAAGCAAATTGCCGACTTAGTGAGAAAGACTCCAGCTGTAAAACTTGAATATGACTCAAATAAAATTATTGAGCTGCCAATGAGAAAGAGACCTAGCAAATCATCAAAAGCACCCGTAAATATAATTAGACTCTCCGACGGCTCATTTAAAATCGAACATGAAAATTTTGAGAAGGCCGTATCACGAATTAATTTCGATCATGAAGACGCGTTAAAGAAATTTGCGGGATTATTAAAATCTCTCAAGATAGAAGAGGCTTTAGAAGCAGCGGGAGCTCATGAAGGCGATAAAATTTACATAGGCGACGAAGAATTTAATTTTGAGCCTGAAATAGTAACATGAGAACGGGAATAATGGGCGGCACATTTGATCCGATTCATTACGGGCATTTACTGGCCGCAGAAGAAGCACGCAGAATCTTAAATCTTGAACGTTTAATCTTTGTTCCGACCGGAGATCCCCCGCATAAAGCAAACAGCCGCGTTACTCCGAGTGAAGACAGATACGCAATGACTCTTTTAGCTACAGCCGGAGTCCTTGAATATTCAGTCTCACGCACAGAAATTGACCGCAAAGAATCTTCATATACTGTAGACACTTTACGGGAATTTGTGCACTCAGGAATTAATCCCGATGAGCTGTTTTTTATCACTGGGCTTGATGCAATGCTTTCTATTACTTCATGGTTTGAATTTGAGAAAATCCCGGAATTATGCACACTTGTTACAGCAAGGAGGCCGGGCTATCCTGTTGACGGAATAGAAAGACTCCCGAAATTCATACGTGATGATTTAAAATATATAGAGATTCCGCAGTTCGCAATATCCAGCACGGAAATTCGCGAGCGTGTGAGACAAAATAAAGGAATTCGATTTCTTGTGCCTCACTTAGTGGAAATTTATATAATGTCGAATAATTTATATAAAACTTAAATTTTTTCAAGAGGTGATTATTATAGTATGAGAATACTTAAAATTTTAGGCATAACTTTCACAATAGTTGCTTCATTAATCGGGGGGGCAGCTGTAAAACTTCTCGAAGTATGGCACGACCCGAATATTTTGCCGATTCCTGCGTCAAGGACTCGCGAAAATAACAAGCCCGCAAAATCCGGCCAAGCTGGCAGTGTTTCAGCTGATTCAGATTTAGCAATTTCCGAGCAAAGACAGAAAGACGCCGCAAAAGGTTCTGTAAATGTCTTAGTAGTCGGACTTGACAACGTAGACGGAGCTTCACGAACTGACGCTATAGCACTTGCAATTTTTGACGCGGATAATATGGGACTGCGAATCGCTTCAATTCCTAGAGACTCACGCGTTTATATTCCCGGCCGGAGCTGGGACAAGATTAATCATGCTTATGTTTACGGGGGAATTAATTTATTGCGCGAGACTCTTGTAAATTTGACGGGACTCCCGATTGATTATTTTGTGAAGATTAATTATAAAAGTTTCCCGCGCATTATAGATTTACTCGGCGGCGTTGATATTTACGTGGAGAAAAAATTATATTACACTGATTATTCAGGAAAATTATTTATAAATATTCCTAAAGGTCAGCAGCATTTAGACGGCAAAACGGCTTTAGGCTACGTGAGATTCAGGCATGATCCCTTAGGCGATATAGGGCGCGTTCAAAGGCAGCAGAAATTTATTAATATCGTCATGGAAAAATTAAAGACTCCGGCAATAATTCCAAAGATTCCCGGACTAGTCAGTGAAGTAATGGACGCTATAGACACTGATTTAGCACCTTTAGAAGCTCTGAAATTATTACAATTTGCGAATTCTTTAACGCCTGACAGAATAAAAATGTTCATGGCACCCGGCAAATCAGGATTCAGCAAAAATATTAGTTACTGGATTCTAGACAATGCCGCATTTTCTGCGCAATTATCAGACAAATTTACTCCGGCAAATCAGGAACTTCAAGATGCAAACGCCGGACTCGATTTAACAGAGAAACCGGAAAATACAAATAATTCTGCGCTTGATACTAATAAAATCGCCGAGTTACGCGACCAAATTTTAAGTATAAGAATTCTCAACGGCGACGGCGAAAAAGGTATAGGCAAGAGAGCGGCTCAAATTTTCCAAAGAATCGGCATAGAAGTCCCATATACTGGCAATGCTAGACACTATGATTATAGATATTCAAGCATAATTTACCCGCCGAACGCTGACGATTCAGTCAAACAAGGAGCTATGGCACTTGCTGAATTATGCGGAATAACTAACGAGAGATTAATACAAGCTGACAGCCGGGCAACTTCTTTAACGCTGATAATCGGCCACGATAAAGAAGAATTATTTACACGATTAAATAATTTGAATTCGTAAATAAATATTTATGACCCCGTGCGAGTGTACGGGGCTTATTTTTTGCGTATTAGTAATAGAACGTGCTTAATGAAAATTTTTAGCTTTGACTTTAACGGAGCTTTTGACCTGAAATAATATTTACAGCCGTAAAGTTTTATATATAGCTTTAA
>CAJOEQ010000099.1:4716-8681 GCA_905233515.1 uncultured Synergistales bacterium | reverse complement strand
CCCGAAAATGAAGAAATTTCGCAGGTTGATGAGGTAGTAAAGCCGGAAGAGTCAGAGCCAATAATCGAATCCGCACCCGAGCCATTACCGCCGGAAGATTCAGAGTCAGAGTCAGAATCTGAGTCAGAGTCAACAGAAGACGATACGCCCGCGCCTGAAACGACTCCCGAAACTGAACAAGAAACGGAGCAAACTCCAGACGAGTCCGCACCCATTGACGAGCCAGAGCCAGAACCCGAACCGACACCGCCGCCGGAACAGCCCGCCCCCGTTGATAAAGATAAATATAAGGGTGATGACATAAAATATGATGTTACTTCCGGAAAGCGTTACGTTGATTTAGTTTCTACTAAGACGGATTTTGACAGAATGCTTGACGAACTTGCGGCAATCAGCAAAGATATTATCGAACATGAGGCCGACAGATTCGCGAAAAAATACACGGGGAAATTTCAGGGCGGTTTTGACAAGGCCGAAGCTGACGCGAAAAAATATGATGCCTTCTTAGGCGGTTATATAACAAATGCGGCCATGCTGCTTTATGATCGCGGACATAGAGAAGTAGCTATATCAAAACTTGAAGAGACCCGCAACGTTCTTGAAGCCCGCAAAAGACTTGAAGACGAGACAGCAGCAATTAAGACCCGAGTCGAAGAAGAAGACGCAGTTGTTGATTTGTCTGATATTCTCGGACTATTCGGGGACGGTTAAAATAAAAAAATTATTCCCCTTGTGAGTGATTTAATTATTTGCAGGGGGATTTATTTTTGCGTGATAATAAATTTTCAGCGTTCAAAAATTTTATTTGCGTTATCTCGTTTATATCAAGATTTGAATCTCGTATCTTGACGAGTCCAGAATCGGGTAATCACTTCCCATTAAAAATTTATGAATCATTCCGGCTGCTTTTATCGCGTCAAAAATTTTAGCGTCATATAAATACGGCATCGCTGCAATGTCATAATAAGTATTGCTCAAAATTTTTTTAACTTCAGGCATTAATTCATAAATCCATAGCCCGCCCCCGAAATGTGCAAAAATTGTCGTTATATCAGGATTATTTACGCAGAATTTGAAAGCGTCTCTTGTGCTCGTTTTGCCCTTGCCTGCGTATTCATGTCCTACAGGTTCGGCCAAGTGCCATAAAATAAAAAAATTTGCTGCTCTGATTGCATTTGTAAGTCGTAAAGTTTGATTCTCATCTGAAATATTTATATTTTGTCCATCGGGGAATAATTCGCCGACTCCTATTAAGCCGGAATCAGCACAGCGCATTATTTCACGTTCTAAATTTTTATCACACGGAGGCACAACACAGAGTCCCGTTAATTTGTCAGGAAATTTTTTAACGCAGTCAATTATATAATCATTGCAGATTTTGCACAGTCCCATGTCTTGAAAAGCAAACCCGAAAATAATAGCTCGTGTTATATTATCTCGTTGCATTCGTAATAATAAATCTTCAAGAGCTGCCCATTTATGCACTTTATTATGAATTAAAGCATTAAAATAAGGCTCATTCTCTGAAATTTTCTCGCAGTCCCTTATAATTTCCGGCGGGTAAATATGAACGTGAAAATCTATAATTTTATTATTTGACATTATATAAAAATTTTCTCCTGTCTTGCTATAATTTTATGCCCGTTATTTATAATCATGAAATAAAAATTTTCGCGATTAACTTATAAAATCTCCCATTAGCTTTTAACGGCTTGGCCGGCATACTCATAACTAAATATGCGTGAGGGATTATTAAATTTTTTGCATTCCCGTTATCAAATTCAGGATCTGTGATTCTTATTTGCATATAATAATCGCCGTTGTAATCAAAACTTGCGCGCGCCTTTATCTCGTTATTAAAATTTCGTTCGTGATAGATTTTCAAGTTTTCGACTTCTATAAATATTAACGAGTAATTTATTTTGTATTCTCTCATTTCGTCAAGAGTCAAATACTCGCGCGAATTCCCGAATATATAATCATAATTTTCAGGCTCATGAATCTTTATAACATCGCTTAATTCCATTTGCCCGAGTTTCAGCCAAGCATCATATTTAATCATAAAGTCTTCACTGTGATTTTGCCGTGAGTGGCCTATTTTGCGCGCTATTGAAATTTTTGCAGTGTCTAATATTTTGCAAGTCCCCGGCGAATTTATGAATATTAATTGAAAGTCTGATAGAGGCTCACCGTCTTCAAATGATACGAATCTAACCCAACGGCCTGAATTTAAATCAATCCCAGCAACGCAGAATTTTCCGAACATGTTAGATTTTGCCATTATAACCGCGTCAATTTTCATGTCTATGATTATATATGAGTAAGTATAACATCAGGAATCTTTGCGGCTATCATTTCAGCAAATAGTCTTCTATGACATTTATCGGGCTTAGGTTCTGCGCATAATAGGCAAATTGTCTCAGATATTGAGTCAAAACGTGAAATAAAATTTTTTATCGCGTCCCTTTCTTGCATTAAACGTGTATATTCTTGCTCGTATTCGTGCCAAGTAATTTTTTTGTGCTTATAACCTGATAATATTTCTCTAGTCGGCGCATATTCCGGGCAATGTTCATATTGACAGCCGCAAATTTTATCGAGAAAATATTTTAAATCATTCTTCTTTGAGAACCCCGCGAGCTGAGTATTATTATTCAGTCTTATATCAATGAGCAATTTAATATTATAGTATTTAATTCTCGTAAAAAATTGTTCGGCTGATTTTTTCGTGAATCCTATTGTGTATAGAAACATGCGCTAATAATTCTCACTCATTCAATAATAAATTTTTCGTTATTGTAATATAACAAATTCAAAATCTCAAAGGATAACGGCTCTTTTTCTGCGCTTATATTATATTGATATATATTTGTGAAAAATTTGCGATTATTATAGAATCAGTGCAAAAAATTTATTTCAGATTTTAATTTATAACAGGGAGGATATTTATAAATGTTAAGGAAAATTGCAGTGCTTTTATTAGTGCTTGTTATGTTTGGCTCTGTCTCTTACGCTGAAGAATCAGAATCAGTAACACCCGCCGAACCTGAAGCAATTACTACAGAATCAGCTGACACTGATAATTTAGCAGAACGAGAAAACGCCCTAGCTCAGAAAGAATCAGAACTTGCTAATCTTGCGGCCTCTTTATCTGACAGGGAGCAGGCAATTTCTAAGCAGGAAAAAGACTTAGCAGCAAAGAATTCTACTATTACGGCAAAATTACGCGAGATCTCCGGGACTTCAGCCGTATTAATCGGACGTGAGACTCAAGTAAACGAACGCGAAAAAAGTTTAATGGCTCGTGAAGCGACTTTGGCACGACGTGAAATGGCATTTGCTCAAGAGAGTCAAAAATTTACGGACTCTTCATCAGCTTTGACGAAAAGAGAGTCAGAATTGGCAGACCGTGAAAAAGCTCTAGCAGACCGTGAAGCTGAGTTAAACGCAAAAATTTCAGCAAAAGATGCCGCCGACAAATTGACAGCCCGTGAAGAAGCGTTAACAAAGCGAGAAACTGAATTAGCAGGCCGTGAAGCAGCAGAGAGAAGACTCGCCGAACTTGAAGAAAAATTAACGAATCGCGAGAAAGAATTAAATTCACGTGAGGAGTCATTAACTGCACGCGAGAATTCAGCAAGTGAACAGGCTCAAAAATTAGCAGAACAGGCCGAATCAATTGCAAAATCTGAAGCAGAAATCGCTAAACGTGAACAGGAAATAGCAGCAAAAGAGTCAGACTTGGCCGCGAAAACTCAAAAACTTGCACAGGACACAGAAAATTTTGCGGCTCGTGAATCAGCAATCACGGAGCGTGAAAATCAATCAGTAGTAAAAGCCGCTGAACTTGCCGAACTTGAGACTCTCATTAAAGAATTGCCCGCGTTTAATCCTAATAATTCAACTGAAGCATCAGTAATATTAACTTACTCGATACCAGCCGAGAAACGCCGCGAATTAATAGC
>CAJOEQ010000099.1:0-4678 GCA_905233515.1 uncultured Synergistales bacterium | reverse complement strand
ACTAACGCATTTGAAGACTACACAAAGGCCGTAGAAGCAGCACCCGAAGCAAATTATCTCGCAGCATACTGGGCAGGTTTATGCGCTGAAAGATTACGCAATAGACGTGATGACGCTATAAAATGGGTAAATAAAGCACTTGAGATTAACCCGAATTACAAGCCCGCTCAAGATTTAAAAGCAAGACTCGAGCGCAGAAAGTAATAAATTTCATGATATTATATCCCTCCGTATAAGGCGGGGGGAATATTTTTATAGAAAGGTGTAATTTTTTCTTTGGAAGATTTATATAAAATTTTAGAAGTCGATCGCAGTGCCTCACAAGCTGATATAAAGAAGGCTTATCATAAACTAGTAAAATTATATCATCCTGATTTGCACCCCGGCGATAAAGAAAATGAAGAGAAATTCAAGAAAATTAACGCCGCTTATACCGTTTTGAGCGACCCCGAAAAGCGTTCACGTTATGACCAGTTCGGAACGACTAATCCAAATGCTGACCCCTTCAGCGGCATGGGAGGATTCGGCGGTGTTGATTTCGGTGATTTATTTGATTTATTCGGCGGAGGATTCGGGGGCTTTCATTCTCGGCAGTCTTATAATCCAAATGCAGCAAGACGCGGCAATGATATAGAGATGCTTGTAAGAGTGAGTCTTTTAGAGGCTTTCACAGGAGTAACACGAAATATTGACGTAATGAAATCTGAAAATTGCTCTCACTGCAACGGAACAGGAGCAAAACCAGGCACTAAACCTGAAACTTGTCCGAAATGTAAAGGGCGCGGCCAAGTACAGCAGACTCAAAGAAGTTTTCTAGGCTCATTCACTACGATTACAACATGCCCGGATTGTCATGGAACTGGGCAAATTATTCGTGAGAAGTGCGGCGAATGCGGCGGAACTGGACATATACGCAAGAAAAAAACTCTTGAAGTTAAGATTCCCGCAGGTGTTGAGAGAAATATGAGACTCAGAATTCCCGATGCTGGTGAGGCAGGAATTAACGGCGGTCAAGCGGGCGATTTATATTTGATTATTGATGTAGAAATTGACCCGAAATTTGAACGACAGGGCGCAGATTTACATACAAGTGTAGTGCTTACATATCCGCAGGCAGTCTTAGGCACTGAAGCAGAAATAAAGACTCTTGACGGTAAGAGCGCAAAAATTTCTGTACCAGCTGGCACAAATCACGGTCAAATCCTGAAAATCAAAGGCAAAGGAATGCCTAAGATCAACACAAAAACTTTCGGAGATTTATACGCTCATGTGTTTATTGATGTTCCTACAAAATTGACTGATAAACAGCGCGAATTAATAAAATCTCTCGCTGAAGAAATGAAGACTCCGGTCGGAAATGGCGAAAAAGGTTTCTTTGACAAATTCAAAGATTTATTCAAGTAATATTTATAGTAAAGGAGAAATTTATAAATGGTAATTGATATAAGCGATTTAGGCTCAATTATTTCAGGAATCGGGAGCGCATTTGTCGTAATATTTATATTGTTAATCGTGCTTTCTATGGCCGTCCGTGTAGTTCCTGAATATAGAAGGCTCGTTTTATTCCGTCTTGGCCGTCTCGTTGGCAGCAGAGGCCCCGGAATTGTATTTATTATGCCGATTCTTGATAAGGCCATTAGCGTAGATTTAAGAATATTGACTCTTGATGTTCCTGTTCAGGAAGTAATCACTAAAGATAATGTCGCTATAAAAGTCAATGCAGTAGTATATTTCAGAGTCTTAGAGCCCGCAAAATCAGTCGTCGAAGTAGAAAATTATATAGTTGCAACAAGTCAATTAGCTCAGACTACTTTAAGATCCGTTGTAGGTTCTGTAGAGCTTGACGAGGTATTATCATCAAGAGAAAAAATTAATCAGGAATTGCAGAAAATTATCGACGAACGCACAGATCCATGGGGTATAAAAGTCAGTGCCGTTGAAGTAAAAGAGTTAGAATTACCCGAGGGAATGAAACGCGCAATGGCACGACAAGCTGAAGCAGAGAGAGAACGCCGCGCAAAAATTATCGCCGCAGAAGGTGAATTACAAGCCGCCGAGAAACTTTCACAAGCTGCCCATCAAATGGAGTCATCGCCTATAACTTTGCAATTAAGATATTTGCAGACTATTCGCGAAATCTCAGGAGAAAGAAATACTACTACATTTTTCCCGATTCCTGTAGATTTAGTGAAGCCCTTTATTGATAAATTAACAAGTCAGAATCAGGAGACTAAATAATGAAATATAGAACTGCTAAAGAATTACGGGAATTATTTATTAAATTCTGGGAGGAGAAGGGCTCAAAGCATTTACAGAGTTTTTCTCTTATTCCTGAAGATCCCTCGTTATTGTTTACAATTGCGGGAATGGTACCTTTAAAGCCTTATTATTTAGGCATAAAGCAGCCCGAATATCCCCGAGTCGTAACGAGTCAAAAATGTGTACGCACAAATGATATAGAGAACGTCGGACGAACTGCACGGCATCACACATTTTTTGAGATGTTAGGCAATTTCTCATGGGGAAGTTATTTCAAGCATGAGGCTATTACATGGGCGTGGGAATTCTTGACGGAGCGAGTCGGACTCGATCCTGATAGACTATACGCGACTATTTATAAAGATGATGACGAGGCTTTTAACGTTTGGCATAATGACGTGGGACTCCCTGAAGATAAAATTTTCAGATTCGGCCAAGATGATAATTACTGGTTCATGGGAGATACTGGACCTTGCGGACCTTGCAGCGAAATTTATTACGACAGAGGCGAAAAATATTCATGCGGGAAGCCCACTTGCGGAGTCGGTTGTGATTGTGATAGATATATGGAAATTTGGAATTTAGTATTTACTCAATTTGACCGTCAAAAAGATGGGAGTCTTCCTTTACTGCCTCACAAAAATATTGATACGGGAATGGGACTCGAGCGGCTTGCTTCAGTCGTTCAGGAAGTTGACACGGATTACGAGACAGATTTATTTACGCCATTAATTAATTACACTTGCAAACGAGCAGGCATTAAATACGGCGAAAATGAATTTAACGACATGGCCGCGCGTGTAATTTCTGATCATGTCAGGAGCGTTGCTTTTATGCTTGCTGATGGTGTACTGCCTTCAAATGACGGGCCGGGCTATGTTTTGCGAAGACTTTTGCGGCGTGCTGTGAGATTCGGCAAATTATTAAATTTTGACGGGCTATTTATTTGTGAGTATTTGCCGATTTTGATAGACATTATGGGCGATCCCTATAAAGAGTTAATCACTCAAAGGCCTGTAATCGAGCAAATTATTAATCTTGAAGAAGAGAAATTTAATAAAACTCTCAGACAGGGAACGGAATTATTTGACTCTGTAATTGAAGGCTTGAAATCTCAATCTCAAAAGGAAATTCCCGGACAAGTTATATTTACTCTCTATGACACTTATGGATTCCCGCCTGAATTGACGCGAGAAATGGCAAATGAACAGGGCTTCACACTTGATGAAGAAGGCTTTAAATCTGCCATGAATGAGCAAAGAGAACGCGCAAGAGCATCAAGTAAACAGAAAAAAAGCGCGCTCACTGGCGATATTTACACGGAGATAGAGAACGAGTCAGGAGCTACGAAATTCACGGGCTATGAAAGAGTCACGGACTCTGCGAAAATTTTAGCGTTAATTACACCTGAAGGACGAGTCGACAGCGTGAAAGCTCCCGGAGAATTTGAAATCGTCTTAGACACAACGCCGTTTTATGCGGAACGAGGCGGAGAAGTCGGCGATACTGGCGAAATTAAAACGGGGTCAATCACTCTAAAAGTTTTAAACACTGTGCCGCACGGGAAGATTATAGTTCATTCTGTTAAACTTGAGTCAGAAGGCGAAATTAATTCAGGCGATGAGGTTTTATGCTTTGTAGATGACTCAAGACGCAGCGAAATCAGACGCAATCACACGGCGACTCACTTATTGCATGAGGCTTTAGCGCAAGTTCTTGGCCGTCATGTCAGGCAGGCGGGATCGCTTGTAAATGATAAATTTTTGAGATTTGATTTTACTCATCATTCGCCAGTTACTGAATCTGAAATCATAGAGGCCGAGAAAATTATCAATCAGCAAATTTTGAATAATACCGAGCTTGATATTTCCGAACACACGAAAGAAGAGGCTCAAGCACTCGGAGCAAAGGCACTCTTTGAAGAAAAATACGGCGATATAGTAAGAATCGTGAACGTTCCGGGATTCTCTATGGAATTATGCGGGGGTTTGCATGTCAAACGCACCGGCGATATAGGGAGCTTCAAAATTTTACGTGAAGAGAGTATAGGCTCAGGGACTCGGCGAATCTTTGCTACAACGGGAATGAATGTATTAACGCTCATGCAAAAATTATTTGCTTTGAGAAATTCATTAACTGCGCTTTTATCAACTGATGAAGATAATTTAAACGAGAAGGCGCGCGCACTTGTTGATGATTTAAAGACTATGAGGAGTCAGATTCAGGCCGCAAAATTACGTGAATTGCTTGACAACTCCGAAAAATTTTTAGAACGTGAAGAGATCAACGGGGTATTATTGCAAATCGGGCGATTCCCTGATATTCAAGCGAATATGTTACGAGATATAGGCGATAAAGCCCGCGCAAGACCTGAACCGAATATAGTAATTCTTGCTTCAATTAACACTGAAGATAATTC
>CAJOEQ010000098.1 GCA_905233515.1 uncultured Synergistales bacterium | reverse complement strand
GTAAAAGATCCCGGCTTTCAAATGCTCGCACCTTTGGGAATTCTAGCACTGGGAGCTTTTGTTTATGGGCTTTACTCGGAGCCGCTAATACAATTTTTTACGAGAATTGCTCAGGGCTTATTATAAATAAATTGCGACTATAATATAATAAATTCACAGAGGGAGAAAATTATTTTATGCGGAAAATTTATATATTAGCTGCGATCTTATTTGCTTTACCTGTATATGCTGCTGAAATCCCCCGCGCTGATTTGGACGAGGCCGAGCGATATTTTAATAATGCCTATGTTCATTTTATGAGACGAGATTACAGAGAAGCTCAAATTTATTTAGATCATGCCATTCAAGAAAATACTTACATGGTTGATTATTATATGCTAAGTGCGTTAAATTTAAACAGGCTCGGCGATATAGAAGGCTCAATGTCAGCACTGAGAAATTTTATAGAAGTCAGACCGCTTGACGAGTCAGCACCCAGAATCGGACGAAATTTTACCGAGCTTAATGACACCTTGCGCACAGTACTGGGAACTGCTCCCGTTCCTGTAAGCTGGAGATCTGCACAATCTACCGTACAAACTGAATGGAATACGGGCTGGGTTCGTCCGTTCAGCATTAAGGGCATGGGCAAAATTAGAGCACTGGGCGGGACGGTCTGCATTCCTGACACATTCGGCGATGAGATTTATATACATCAAGGCTCGCACGCGGGAGTCTTAAATGCCTTCACCGGTGAAAATGATTTCAAGCGCGTTAAAGTCCCTCAGCCTGTTATAGCCTTCCCAATGGGTGACGGGACATTTTTAATATTTTCAGCGAACGGCGATATTTATCACATTGAAAATTTAAACGAGAACCCTACTGCTGATTTTTCCTCAGAGACTGAGTCACTAACTATCACGGACGCTGAATTAATCTCAGCAAATCAATTCGCACTAGCTGATCCAGTTGAACGCTGTATAACTTTTTATGACATGAACACATTTAATCCCGTTATGCGCTGGTTTCCGCCGGAAATGTCAGGAGATTTATTATTTGAACCTGTTGCTATTGAACGTTATGCGGATTGGCTTGCGATTGCAGATAGAGCGAATTCAAGAATTTATATTTTGAATATAACAAGCCGCGAATTTTTTACGATTAATTCTGTACAATTGCCTAGAGATTTAATCTGGTCATCACTGGGCGAATTATTTATCTTGAATGAGAACGGAGAAATTTATAATTACGTTATAGATTTCGGCACTCGGAGCTATGCAAACAGGAATTCAGGCGCGTTATATACGGACTTGAATAATATTTGGTCATTCTTTCATTCACCTGAAGGCGATATAATTTGCTTAGATATGGGAGCTTCAATGTTATATAAATCTTTAATGATTCCTGCCCGCGAAGATGTACCGGGATATTTAAGCATTTATAATCCAGTCATGGCCACTAACATGGAAAATCGAGAAAGTTTTATAATTGACGCAACTTTTATGTCTCCTTTTATGAGTTACGCGAATAATACGCGAACAGTAGCCCACGCCGCTTGGAATAATCGCAGCATGAGATGTAATGTAATTTGGCAGAGACCCGGAAATTTTGACGCTTTATTTATTCACGGAGCAATCCCGCGCGGTCAGATTCTCCCGTTAAATTTACGTCCCGCACAAGTCCGACGTGGCAGCGATATAAGTTCTGTTATTCCTTCATTCTGGCTGCTTCATAAATCGACTCTAACAAATATAATAGTTGACTCGTCAATTTCGTTTACTATGGACGATATGATGACTTTATTAAAATTTTGCATGATGAACGGGCTTGAGCTTGATATTTATGCGCGTGAGATTCCTTCTTTGAGTCTTACTCGTGCGAGTGCTTTTACAGGCGGAAAAACTATTTATTCACTGAGAAATTCTATAGAACTCCCAGTAAAGCGCACTCATATGCAAGTGCAGATACCTTTACCCGTTGAGTTATCTTCTTCAGGTTATCCGGGGCGTTCAATGCTGGGATTATATCTTGACGCTGGAATGATTCAATCAAGAGCTTGGATGCCTTTATGGCCTGATATGTTCACGCGCTAAAAAATTAAAGAAAATCCCCCGGCTTTTACGAGTCAGGGGGAATCTTTATAATTTCTTGTTATCTTATTATTTGGTAAATTTGCCCGTCTAAATCAATATCAAGTAAGTTAGACTCTTGAGTATTAATATTTGCAAGTCCCGTTAAATTAAATTTCCCGTGAATCTTCCCGACTTGATTAAAATTTTTCAGCTCGTAAATTGTGCCTTCTTCTTCAGTGAATAATATTAAATTATTTTCGCCTTTAACCGCGTCAATAAAGACAAAAGCAATATCATTTTTACGCGTAACTCCATCAAGCGGCCATTTCTCAACAAAAAATTTTATTTGCTCGTCCGTGAGTCTTTTATTTTCCGGATAAACTTTTGCGCCGGTTATAATTTCCTGTCTTGCTGAGACGGGGGGGATTCCTTTACGAACATAATTTAAATATTCGGCGGGATCTACTGACATTGCAGAACTCACGCGCGATTTTATTTCAGGATTCGAGTCCTCTAACAAAATTTCTAAAACTTTATTACCATATCGGCCAAGATTGAATCTCGTATAAGTATAGTCAAATTCTTCAGGCTTAATTTGTCCTGATTGTAATCTTTCAGCTTGATTATATGCCGCGAGTCGTGAAGGATCTAATAAAGGCGAATTCATTAATATTATTATCAGAGTCATAATAATTACAGATACTATATTGACTCGTCCGATTGATTGCGGCCATTTCCTGAATAATACCGCGCCAGCATAGCCGAGTCCTACAATTCCGGTTATAACAGTCAAGAAAAATGCTTGTATTCTATCAGTTGAGAGTCCATATTGCTCGACTCTGAGTCCCACTGAATATAAACAAAGCCCCGTATAAATCGGCAGGCATAATAAAGAAACTTGCGCAAGAAGATCTATAGATTTTGTCCTGAAAGCAGATTTTACGCCGTCAAGCCAGCAGGCATTTGCAAGAATTATCGTTCCAAATTGCAATAATAGCATTAACGTACTTGCTTGGCCTGTACTCCATAAAGTTTTTAGACCTGAATAGGGTAAACACGCAAGAAATATTACAGATAAAATCGAGAAAAACGGCAGAAGCCACGCTAAGACAGACAAAATCCACCGGCCAAGTGAGTCAATTCCAGGGTGCTTTATCGCTACTGATATAGAAATCGCAATTATTATACTCGTCAACGGAACAGCCGTAATCGGATTAAATACAAGATAGGGAATTTTATCAAGTCCGACTATGTAAAATAAAAGCCCTGCTGTTACTAACAAGCCCCAGAAGACAGCTATTACTATTGCCGCCTGAAATAATAAAAATAAATTCCTGCATAACTGGAAAAATATATCAGAGTAGGGAATATCCCAGCTCTACGCCGCTATTCTCGTCTGAAAATAGGGAATTAACAAGAATACAGCCATGCTCACACGAATCAAATCAGAAATTTGAGACGGCACATAATAAAATCCCGTTCCCGGTGAATAAATTGACCATATTCTATAAAGCCATAAGATAATTAATGCAAGAGTCAGCCAGCCTAGAAAACTAAATAAACGCCGCCCCCAGTGTTCTTGTGAGAGCCAGAATACAAACGGAACTATAAATATTACAGTCAAGGGCATACACTTTATAAAGCCTGAAGGCACGATTATATAAATTCCCAGTAATAAGCCCTGAATTAACGCAGAAAATATAATCCATAAATAACGCTTTCTGTCTGTACTTGTCATGATTTAACGCGAATAATTATATTTTATTCCGCCCTCTATAGGCTTAGGAAGATTCCTCGATGATAAAACCGCGCGGCCTTTGCTTAATTTTACTGTGTTGAGAGTCAAAGGTAACGGAAATTTATTTAGATTCACTAATGGCTGAATTCGTGAGAGTGCTTTATTCGTAATATAATCGGGCAAATCGAGTCTATTTATTTTCACAAGCGGATTATCAAGCCATAATTCTTTATGCTTTACAATTTTTAATTTGCTGGTTATGTCTATTAATATATCAAGATTCATAAATCCTACTTTAGCAGTATAATAACCTTTTCCGCTCAAACCTGAAGGGTTTATTTTGAGTGATACGTCGTGCCAGTGATCTTCACCCTTGCCAAAAGTTTTATTTTCGATGGATTTATTAATATCGCTCTCTAAAATTGTACTGGTAGCTAGGACTTGCAGCGCGCTTTTACATACGACATTGCCGGATTTCCAGTTTGAAGGCTCATTAAATTGTATACCCTTCATTCTGAAAGTTAAATTTGCGAGTCTTAACTTGTCAATATGAACGCCCTGAAGATCCATATATATATCGTGAAACATGCCGCTTGAATCCGGTTTATCAGATATAATTAATAGTGCTTTCTCAGGGTTGAATTTCTTGACGTAGAAATTTAGCAGGTCTTGAACTTCATCGGCGCAAGATTGTGAGGCAAATAATAAAATCATCGCTATAACTATAAAAAATTTAAATCTCTGCTTCATAATTATATAATTCTCCCGTAAAAAATTTTGTATCATGCAATATTATATAAGCGATTAAAAATTTTTGTGCGTGTAAATGGCAAAATTTCTAAATAAAATAATTCAAGCTGATAATATAAATTTTTTGCATACATAAACAATCGGGGGGTATTCCCCGCACATGCTTTTATCCTTCC
>CAJOEQ010000097.1:4782-5203 GCA_905233515.1 uncultured Synergistales bacterium | reverse complement strand
ATGCGATAACTCAAGATTTTGCATTCTGTCTTGAAGCTGCGATAAAATTTCCTCGTCGCGCCTGTTAATCAATCCCAGCATATAAGCCATCTCAATAGCCTCTAATACACTTCTTGACGCGAAAAGCATTCTTGTTGTATCTGACTGGCGATATTTATACATGTCTAAGATTCTATCTTTCATTAAGTCTGAAAGCTCGTTGATTTTTTCCTGATCTTCATTTATTGCAAGCTCAAGAATCCCGATATTTTCCTCTATTTTTTTGCCCTGAAGCTCTAAAACTGTCAGCTCCTGCAATGCCATATTTTCGTCCTGCTGAAGAGTATTAACTTTTGTGAGCAGTCCTTCAACTTGTGCGCCCATGTCGCGAATTTGTTTTTTATAGGCCTGCACCTGTCGTGAAAGTTCTTCACGTTTTTTC
>CAJOEQ010000097.1:0-4719 GCA_905233515.1 uncultured Synergistales bacterium | reverse complement strand
GTATTAACTTTTGTGAGCAGTCCTTCAACTTGTGCGCCCATGTCGCGAATTTGTTTTTTATAGGCCTGCACCTGTCGTGAAAGTTCTTCACGTTTTTTCTCTTCTGCGGCAATTTGTGAGTCAATATTTGAAGGACTTTTTTTTGCGGCAGAATATGAGGCTCTAACAGGGCAAAATATTATTATCGCGATTATAAATATAAAAATTTTGCGGGCGTGCTTATGAAATAAAATCATTCCGGCCTCGTTATAGAATTTATGAATCTTGAGACGACGAGATAACTGCAAACCCAGCCCAGAGTCGCCCCGAATCCCGCGAGAAGTCCGCAAAAACGCCAAATTATTGCTTTATCAGTCAATAAACTTGATTTCAAGAGCGGCATATTTGCTTGAATCATATCCATTCCCGGGAAGTAAGCTCCGACGATTCCGCCCGCTGCTATGATTGCTCCGATTAATGCTAATAAAGTCCCTTCAAGCACAAAAGGTGTCGCAATATATGCCCGAGTAGCTCCGACTAAATACATTATTGCAATTTCTTCACGACGAGAATACAGCGAAATATGAATCGTATTATAGACGACTAAAGCAGTGATTATTACAGCAAGAACGAACATGATAACAGCAACTCTTGACGAAATTCGAGATAATGCCGAGATTCTTTTTACGACCATTCCAGCATATACAACGTCTTCAACTTCAGGCATGGCCTTTAACGAGTCAACAAGAGGATCTATATCTTCAGCGCGTCTAACGTGAATCTCAAAATTATACGGTATTGGATTATCGCCGAGTATATCAAGCGCACGGGATTGACTGCCCATTTTTTCCTGTAATTTTGCGAGCGAGTCAGAAGGCGAATAAATTTTTATTGAGTAAACATATTCGAGATCTTGAATTCTCTGCGCAATTTCTTCTATATCTAACGTGCTATCTTTGTGTAAATAGGCCTGTACAGCTAATTCACTTTCTAAACGCGATAATAAATGCTCAAGATTTAACGAAAAAAGTGTAGTGATTCCTAAAATCCAAAGCATGACTCCAGCCGTTATAAGCGTCAATAACCCTAAAACCCAGTGATTTACAATTAATCGCCAAGTATCACGCAAAATATATTTTAAAGCTGTCATTTAATAAGTGCCTCCCTTCTCGTCGCGTATTAATCTGCCCGATTCAAGTTCGATAACTCTTTGACGAGACGAATTTACAATCGCTTGATTATGAGTCGACATTACAACAGTAACACCGCTTGCATTAATAGCAAATAAAATTTTCATGACCTCTGCAGCTGTGTGAAAATCTAAATTTCCTGTAGGCTCATCAGCTATAAACAAAGATGGCGAATTTGCAAGTGCCCGGGCAATGGCGACTCTTTGCTGTTCACCGCCTGAAAGCTGAGAAGGTTTCATATTTTTGCGCCTCCAGAGTCCGACCTGATTAATTACGTCGTGGGCTCTCTCTGCAACTATTTTTTTAGGTACTGACATTGCTTCCATGACAAAAGCAATATTTTCATAGACTGTCAGACTTGGAATCAATTTAAAATCTTGCGCAACTAATCCAACATCACGGCGATAATAAGGCACGTCAGATTTTCGCATTCTACGCAAATCAAAGCCACCCACGGCAGCAACCCCGCTTGTTGGCAGCAATTCACGAGTTATTAATCTCAAAAGTGTAGATTTTCCGCTCCCAGTCTGGCCGATTATGTAAACAAATTCGCCTTGTTCAATATTAAAGCTGACATTTGATAAAGCTACTATATCCGGATCAAAAATTTTTGTTACTCCTGAAAAATTTATATTCATTATGAAATATCTTCAGCCCCTTTATATTTTGCCCGCTCGATAATTGCCTGCTGAGTGTCATAATTGCCCCAGACTGCATTAACTATATCACGGACGGGCATTTGTTTAATTTCTCTTAATTCGTGCCAGAGTTCATGATTTAAATACAGCCATGCAAAAAAAATTGTGTCGCTGATTTTGCCTGTACGTCCGAATCTCGCGAAAATAAGCCACCCTGCACGCGGATTATATAAGACTAGGGGCGAAACATTTTGCGCAATCATCTGCAGTAATTCAATTCTTGAGAATCCTAATTCTTCAAGATCCCGTGTTATTTCTTTGCTGGGATTCGGCATGATTGAGAACCATATTTTTGCGATGTTGCCTGCTTTGTCAAAATTATCGGGATCAGCTAAAATCCATGCCTTTAATCTTGCTGTCTGCTCCATTTCGCTGCGTGATAAAGCAAATCTTAACGTCCAGTAAGCCCGATAAAGTTTAGAATCCTTCTTCATGGCCTCATTAAAAAATTTCTCGTCTAAATAATTATTTCCTGACTCGTTAAAAACTGGGTGATATTTTAAAAAAGTTTTCAGCATTAAAACAGTGCTTACATGCCGCCCGGGTGGATCTGAACGCTTTGATAATTTTTCGCGCAATTCTGTTACAGTTTTGCCCGGTAAAATCGTAATTCTTTCGCCGTCGTCGTCATTCAGCGATAAATTTTTGTCGTCATAGAGAAATACACTTTTTTGTTCACTGCCCGGCTTTAAATCTGAATAAATCCATGTGTCGCTGCCTGTTCCGAGCAAATATTTATGACGTGGAAGCAATACCATAACAGAAGGCTCATCAGGAATATTTAAGCCTGAATACTCAGGGGGCAATTCTGCAAGTGTTCCGTCTGACATTAATTCAAGCAGCAAATTTTTTCACCTCTTATGCTATTACAAAATATAAAAATTTTTTCATTTATATATTATCACGAAGTAAAAGCCCGTGCCTTAGTCCGTTAATGCTCACTATACAAGAATCAGCCTCTAACAATCTCAATGCAGCAAGAATTATACACGCAGAACCTAAAATAACATCAGCTCTTGACGCTGGCAGGCCGATAATATTTTGACGCTCATTTAAATTCAAGGCCGAATACATTTTTATTTGAGTCATAATATCGCGCTGAGTCAAAATCTTCCCGTGAAGTCGAGAAGGTAAGAAATTTTCACAGGCAAATTTTACGCTCTCCATAGCAACAACTCCGCCGCCGACTCCGATTATTTTAGAGTCATGAGTCTTGAATGATTCTATATTATTAGCGATAAATAAATTTTTAACGAATTCAAGAGCAGAATCGCAGGCACTCATTTTGACGGGTAAATTATTATTCTCGTTAAAAAATTTTTCTGACAGTGTAACAGCTCCAACGGGAACGCTTTTAACTTTATTGACTGAATGCCCCGAACCTGAGACAAATTCAGTACTTCCGCCGCCCGTGTCAAACATTATTATATTTCCTGAGAGATTAAAGCCGTCAACAGCTCCCAGCCATGAAAATTTTGCCTCTTCTTCACCTGTAAAAATATGAACGTCAAGCCCTGTTAAATCTTTTAACATTTTCACGAAATCGCCGGAGTTTTTCGCAATTCTCAACGCTTGAGTTCCCACTATAAAAATTTTATAATCCTTCCCGGGATATGTAGCAGCTTTTACCATTCTTGAGGCAGCTTCACAAGTTCGGCGCATATTTTCAGGTTTTAACATGCCATTTTCAGACATTCCCCGCCCGAGCCTCACGACTTCTGTCTCATCACGTAAAATATAAAGCCGGCCATTACTTGAAATTTTTGCACTTCTCATTTTTATAGAGTTGCTGCCGATGTCTATAACTGTTTTAATCATGCGTAAATGCCCCTGATAAAGCACAAAAAATTTTTAATGTGTGAATATTCCCCGCCCGATTTATTCAAGAAATTTGCGGCCTCGTCTTTAAAAAATTTACTCATCATTGCGCCGCCTTAGTGATTCTTGAAATACAAAGCAAAACGCTGTTACTGGAATCGTGAATAATAATCCCAGAGTCCCCG
Source organism: uncultured Synergistales bacterium (assembly GCA_905233515.1). GTDB lineage: Bacteria > Synergistota > Synergistia > Synergistales > Aminobacteriaceae > JAFUXM01. The sequence continues at coordinate 849 of CAJOEQ010000097.1, read as the reverse complement.
CGAGTCCCTGTACTATCTCCTGCGCTATATATGGATCGTTAAGGATTCCGGAAAAATTAACGCCCGCAGAACTTATTAATATTGCCATAGATAAAGAACTTCCCATGTAAGCAAGAATCAAAGTATTTATCATGCTGCCTAAAACCTCGCTGCCAACGTTCAAGCCCGCAAGTAAAAGCCTGTCTAACGGTATATAATTATCATAGTCAACAAATTCAGACATTGAAGCAGTAACAGAGACTCCAACGTCGAGAACTGCACCGATTGAGCCTATTAATACACTCGCAAGTAACACGCCCCGCATGTTTAACGCCGGAATAGTCGACGCAAGCAATGCCGAACCTTCTCCAGCAAGCCCGGTTAACTGCCATAAATAGACCATCAAATAACCGCAGCCGAATCCGCATAAAACTCCGCCGAAACTTCCGAGTAAAGCAACAAGCATATAACGCAAATATCTTACAACGCATAAAATCGTAATAGTCGAAATTATAAATACACTCGCAAGAGCAAGCAAAACAGGATCCCAGCCTTGAGTCATTAATGGGATCATAATAAAGACTAATACACCTATTGACGAACCTAGAGCAAGCAAAGCAAGAAAGCCCCTTGTGCCGGTCATTGCTATTAATATCATGCACACTGCAAAAATTAAAGTCGCTACACTTGAGATTCTAAATCCGTCAGCAAGTGAATACTGCACGCGCCCGTCGTCGAACATGTCCCAGACTAGTAAATAACGCTCATTCGGTTTTATGTCGGGCCCTGAACCTGAGAGTCTAACTGTTTTTACTGTCAAGACTTCATTATTTCGTGAACCTGATAGAATTCTTAAAACTGTATCACGTT
>CAJOEQ010000096.1:4763-8380 GCA_905233515.1 uncultured Synergistales bacterium | reverse complement strand
TACTCATTGCTTGATTCTGACTCCTCGTCATCATTAAATAATTTTTCGCCCTTGAATTCTCCTTTGCGGCATAAGCTTTTAACGTGGCAAAATCTGCATAAATCAGAATTATATTCAGGCTCAAATTTACAGGATTTAAGAATTTCAGCGGCGCATTTCATTGCGTATTCTCCCTCGTCGACTCGTTCGGAAATGTGAGTCTTTATTTTGCCTTTTTCCGTGTATTGAGCGAAAAAATTTGACTCTGACTCCTCAAAACTTCCTGCGATTTGCCCGTCATTCAGGCCAAGTATATAGACTCCTGATAGAGTACAATTATTATAATTTCTCGCGAATAATGCCGCATAACACGATAATTGCAGGCCGGTATTAAATTTTTCGCGCTGTTCAGTGTTCCAATTATAAGACTCGATTTTTACGGAAGATTCATAATTTGTGCTTCTCCCTTCTTTGTAGTCAACAATAAAGGCTATTTCTTTGTTTTCAGGAGTCCGCAAAAATTCTATCCTGTCGCATTGTCCTAAAAATTTTACGCCGTTGATTTGACTCAATAAATGCGCGTCTTCTTCTAATAAAATTTTCGTGTGTTCATAGCCAGCTCCGTGAAGTGAGTCAATTATTCCGCGTTGTAATATGCTCAACCTGTCGACTCTAAATTTTACGCCGTCTAAATGCCTTCTCAATCTAAAATCTTTTATCAATCTCGCGAAATCTTGATATTTTTCGCCGACTTGAAATAAATTATCCCATTCAGATTTTGCTATGCTCAAAAAAATTTTCCCTGATGAGTTCATATTTTCACGATAACGCAGCCAGACGCATTCAAAAAATTTGTGTATCAAATTCCCCCATTCAATGGGTGATACTATATCGGGATTTTGAGCGTATAATTTCGCTTGTCTCTCTTGATACCATAAGAACGGACATAATAATAACTCTTTTAAATCAGCTGCTCCGGCGGCATTAGCTTGAGCGTTTATAACGGGCTTATTTCTTGAAATATTTTTATCTGCGTCAATCTCCGGGAATATATAACCGTCATTGCTGAGTAAAATATTTATTCCGGCGGGGCTTGCTTGCTCTCTCTTCCATGAGGGCAAATCTTCAAGAAATCGCTGCATAAATTGTGATTCAGAGACTGGGCGGCCCTCGTCGTCAAGTTCAGGACGTGAAATTATTGTAAAATTTTCGCCGGTTTGTATTAATCGCCTAAATAAAGCCTCTTTCTGAATAGCTTTCTCTTGAACGGTCGGCAAATGGGCTTGATTTTCGTCAAGTTTTCTGCGTTCTTCAGTCCCTAAAAGCGGCGAACTTGTTATGTTAGCTGACCACGTTTTTTGCGTGATTCCTGTCATTATGAAGACTGGGAAGAATGACAAGACGGGGGGCGTGCCTGTAAAGATTCTCACTGAGTTAGAAATTTGCAGGGGTGCGCGAGTGTTCGTGTTTCTGCACCATGACTCGAGAAAATCAAAGGCTTCATCACCGCTAATTCTTTCGTCTTGGACTCGTCCTAGATCGGGCATTAATTCGTCGAGTCTTAAAACTTTTTGCGATATTGTCTCGATTGCGCTTGCTGTCTGCCGTGTAGTCTCGTCAAGTTCGGGGGATTTCGCAATTTTTGTTAATCTATCAAGCCATAAGCCCGGAGTCGTTAAGAATTCTTTAAATGCTCGCATGATTCCCGCCGGAGTCTTCTTTAACTTGAGAGAATCGCAAAATTTTCTAATTGACTGAACAGCAAGCAAGGCCGTATTAAATGACTCGTTACTCGCTAAAAAATTCTCCCAGTTGTCAAGCCCTGAATAACCTGCCCGATATGCTTTCATGACGGGGAATTTAACGCCCGCAAAACATTCTTGAGTGAGTAATAATGCAGTCTCATAGGTCGGAAATTGACGAGTGTATAAATGCCTGATTGACGCTAAAATTTTGCCCGGCAATGTCGTATTAATGGGAATTCCTGACTGAAAATTATAGGGAATTTCATAGCGTTTAAATGCTTGAGCAAATAAATCTTCACGGCCTTGATTAATAGTTATTGCTATCGAGTCAAAACCTGAAAATTTTTGCCCGTTTAGAATTATTTTATTTTGTTGCCAAAGTGCCAGAGTCCGCGCTATTACTTCAGGTTCTAAATCAGGTTCAGCTACGGGGATTTCTATAATTTGCCCTGAAGATTTTTCCGGAGTGAATGCTATATTAAATTGTGAGTGTGCATCCCTGAAATTTGCTAAATTTGTTTCAGGCTTGAGAATTATAACATTTTCGCACCTGTCTTGAAGAGCATATAATAATTCTATCTGGCCATGAGTGAACGAAAGAAAGCCCGTAAAAATTATTATTAAATCCCGTCCCCATTCTTGAGTCTTTAAAATCTCGTTATATGCTTCTGTATAAATTTGCGCGCTGTCAAGTAAATTATAATTATTTAAGTATTCAAGATAGCGGCTGTAAATTTCAGGTAATAAGAACTCTGCGGGGTCTTCACTGTCAGGGTTATTAATTAATTGCGACGGTCTGACAGCCTCATTTAATAATTCGCGAATATCACTCGATAAAATTTCAGTAAATCCCGGTCTCATAATGCCCGGCCATTGTTTAATTTTTTCGCTGTTTTCTGCAATGACTTCATTAAGAATATTTTTGAGTATTAACAAGTGATCGGGCGGTGATAAAATTCTTTTGCGCTGTATTTTAGCAAATGAGCAAATATCGTTATAAATTTCTTCCCACGTCCAAAGAGTCAAATTATTTAGTTCCGGCCTGTATCTCTTATCTTTTCGCGAGGGAATTATAAATCTCAAATTTTTTTGCTGTCCTGAAAAGTGTTTTATTTGAGAGTTAATTAATTTCTGTAAATCTGAAAGTTGATTATATGGAAAAATTTCTGTAATATTAATCATGTTTTATTATGCTTATAAAAAATTTGCAGGACTCGTTAAAGCCCTGCTTTGATTGTTATTTCTGTGTCGCCTGTTGTCTCAAACATTTCAACGCCTGAGTCTATATGTCCGAGATATTGCCGTGTAAATTTTTCTCCGTTCTGTCTATATAGAATCACTAAACATTTTTGAGGCGGCCAATAAATTAAATCTCCGACTCTGTAATTATCTGATACAAGTTTGCCAGTTGGTAAAGAGTCCTTCATGAAATAACACATTTCGCGCGAATATAAATCCTGCATTGTTATTGTCATGGGCAATCTTGAGAATAATTCTCGGCTTGCGGGGTTGTCTTCAAGTGCTGCATTAAGAGTCTTCCCGTTCGCAGTAATAGTGATTTTCATTTCTTGAGCGTAAAGAGTTCCCGTCATGACAAGAAAAATTATCAGCGCACAAAATAAATTTTTCATTTAGCCCCCGCAGCTCCCGCCGCAGCTTCCTGATCTCCACGCGGCTATAACCGGCACGAAAATATTTAATATTTCAGGCACTTGATCGGCTCCCACGTCTGAAGGGCTGATTTCTAATTCTTCCATGACTAATTCCGGAGTCTCGTAGCCGTCTAAAATTGTTTGTACTATATCGCGTAAATAAATCTCTTTTTCCGGACAAACTGGAGTATCTGCCGGAGCTCTTCCCCAGTCAATTTTTGCTTCTGTTACTGACATTGTA
>CAJOEQ010000096.1:0-4747 GCA_905233515.1 uncultured Synergistales bacterium | reverse complement strand
AAAAAAGTCCCGCGGGCTTTGTGTGCTTATTATAGCGCGTAATTATAATTTTGCTGCGATTGCTTTAATAAATTCTTTCGAGTCAACGACTTGAGGCACAACACCTTCACAAAGAGCCGATAAATCTTTAGTCATGACTCCGCCTTCTATTGTCTCAATAGTGGCCTTCTCAAGTTTATTTGCAAATGCAACAAGCTCATTATTTCCGTCAAGTTCGCCGCGTTTTCTTAATGCACCGCTCCACGCAAAAATCGTAGCAACCGGGTTAGTTGATGTCATTTTGCCTTCTTCGCGATAACGATAGAAATGTTTTGTTACTGTTCCATGAGCGGCCTCATACTCAAAATTGCCGTCCGGTGAAACTAATACGCTTGTCATCATAGCAAGAGAGCCGAAAGCAGTAGATACCATATCGCTCATAACGTCGCCGTCATAATTCTTGCAAGCCCAGATAAAGCCGCCTTCTGAACGCATAACACGAGCAACTGCATCATCAATTAACGTGTAAAAATAAGTGATTCCTGCCGCGTCAAATTTTGCTTTGTATTCAGTCTCAAAAATTTCTTGGAATAATAATTTGAAAGTCTGATCATATTGCTTTGAGATAGTATCTTTTGAAGAGAACCAGAGATCTTCTTTTGTTGAGAGTGCGTACTCAAAGCAGCTGCGGGCAAATGATTTTATTGACGTGTCTTTGTTGTACATTGCCTGCAAAACTCCGGGACATTCATAATCGTAAACGGTCTCTCTAAAAGTTGCGCCGTTTTTGCCGGTGAATAATAATTCAGCTTTGCCCGGTTCGGGGACTCTGAACTCTGTACCGCGATAAACATCGCCGTATGCATGTCTTGCTATAGTAATCGGTTTGTGCCAATTTTTTACGACGGGCTTAATGCATTTCGTTAAAATCGGCTTCCTGAAAACTGTACCATCAAGGACGGCTCTAATTGTCCCGTTTGGACTCTTCCACATTTCGTGTAAATTATATTCTTCGACTCGCTGTTTATTCGGGGTAATAGTCGCACATTTGACTCCGACTCTGTATTTCTTGATTGCTTCGGCGGCCTGCCATGTGATTTTGTCGCCTGTCTCGTCTCTTTTCGGCAATCCCAGATCGTAATACTCCGTGTTTAACTCTACGAACGGTGAAAGCAAATCATCTTTGATAATCTGCCATAAAACGCGGGTCATTTCGTCGCCGTCCATCTCTACGATGGGTGTTGCCATTTTGATTTTGCTCATAACTTATTAAGAACTCCCTTCAATGAAAAATTTTATTTATTCATGATTCCCCCCGACTCGAAAATCAGGGGGAATTATTGCCAAATTTTTAGCGCGCCTTGTCCCTGTTGAAATTAATTAAGCAGCCTGCTTTAACAATATCGCGCTCGTTCGATGTCATGTCCTGAATATAAAGCTCAGCTTCTTTTATTTTGCCGCCTTTGATGATATAAGCCTTAATGCTGCCGAGCTCGTTTTTATCAAGTGCGCTGCGAATTCCCGGGACATAAACATAATCACCGACTTCAAAATCAGGTTCGCCCTTAAGATGGAACGGAATCATGCCCCAGTTCATACAGTTAGAGCGATAACGTTTTGTAGCATATTCTTGCGTGATATTTGCGAGTGCACCGAGAACTCTTTGACATGAAGCGGCCTGTTCACGTGCTGAACCGTCGCCCGGTTTATTTGCGTAAATTGTTGAGCCGATTTCTATAGTCATCGGGTCCGTGTGTTCTTGGCCGGGGATTGCGTTAATTAATTCGTAGACTTCTTTTAAATCTCCGTGCGCAGGGTTTACGCCTTTGAGTCTCTCGTACTCAATTTTTTGTACTTCTTTTGCGCGTCCGACATATTGAGGATCTCTGCGTGAGAGTGTAAATTCCGCGAGTCCTAAAGGATTCGACCTGAACGAAGAAGTTTCGCCCGACGGTATAAGCTCGTCAGTTGTAGTAACTTCATCAAGAATCTTAGAGACAACACGCAATAAAATATTTTCAGCAAGTGCCTCCTGCTCCGGCCAGTCCTTAATATTCGGTCCGAATCTAATCGGCGACTCAAGATTTGCTTTCCCGAATCCCCAGTAAACGCGCGATTTATAAGCCTTGTCATCATAGTGATATGCGGGAATATTCCCCCAGCAGTCAAGATCTTCCGCGCTTGTGAGTTTTCCGCCGTTTGCCGCCGTTGCTGCGATTGAACGTGCATCCATGAGTGCCACCGCTGACATTTGACCATTTCCGGGCTTTGAGCCTTCTCTATTCGGGAAGTTACGAGTCGTGTGTCTGATTGAGAATGCATTATTAGCGGGAGTATCGCCAGCTCCGAAACATGGGCCGCAAAATGCTGTTCTTATTACTGCTCCAGCGTCCATTAAATCAGCAAGCAAGCCTTTACGGTCTAAATCAATGAATACCGGCTGACTTGACGGATATACGCTTAAATAGAACTCATCAAAGCCGCATGATTTGCCTTTTAACGCATGAGCAGCTTCTACAACGTTCGTATAATTTCCGCCTGCACAGCCTCCGATTACTCCCTGCTGTACCATTAATTTGCCGTCGCTTGTGATTTTGTCCATGAGAGTGAAACTTGCGCGGCCTCCTGCTACTTTCTCGGCTCTCTTCTCAGTGTCAGCAAGAATATCTTTCATATTCGCGTAAAAATCTGAAATTGTATAAGCATTTGACGGGTGGAAAGGAAGCGCGATCATCGGCTTAATTGTCGATAAATCAATCTCTACGCAGCCGTCATAATATGCAACGTCAGCGGGATTCAATTCGCGGTAATCACTTGCGCGGCCATGTTCTGTTAAATATGCCTTTGTGTCTGAGTCAGTTCTCCATACTGAAGACAAACAAGTCGTCTCAGTCGTCATTACGTCGACTCCGTTACGATAATCAGTAGTCATTGTAGAGACTCCGGGACCTACAAATTCCATGACTTTATTTTTGACATAACCTTTTTCGAAGACTGCTTTAACTATTGCAAGTGCTATATCATGAGGCCCGACATATGGAGCAGGTTTGCCTGTTAAATAAATCGCAACGACTCCGGGATATGCTACGTCATATGTGTCCTGTAAAAGCTGCTTAACGAGTTCGCCGCCGCCTTCTCCGATTGCCATAGTTCCTAATGCGCCGTATCTTGTGTGAGAGTCTGAACCGAGAATCATTCTCCCGCAGCCCGCAAACATTTCACGCATAAATTGATGGATTACTGCAATATGCGGAGGAACATAGATTCCGCCGTATTTTTTCGCCGCACTGAGTCCGAAATAGTGATCATCATCGTTAATAGTGCCGCCCACTGCACATAAAGAATTATGGCAATTCGTCATTACATAGGGAAGCGGAAATTTTTTCATGCCTGAAGCTCTAGCAGTCTGAATTATGCCTACGAACGTAATATCATGTGATGCCATAGAGTCAAATTTTATGCGTAAATGCTCCATATCATCTGAAGTGTTATGTGCCTTCATGATTCCATAAGCGATAGTGCCTTTTTTAGCGTCTGCCTTGTTATATTTTCCTTCGGCTTGGCTTTCAGGTACTATCTGATTTCCATTGATGAGATAAATTCCTTCATCGTAGAGTTTAATCATTGTGATAATATGCCCCCTCGAATTAAAATTTTTGTGAATTATTGTGAATTTGTTAATACTGATTATATCAACAAACCGCAAATAAAAACTACGTGTAATTGTTGAATTTTTAGCGCATTACTTCAGGACTGACTCCGCAAATTTATCAAAAGCCGCGAGTCCTTCAGGTGTTCGCTTATAAACTCCGCTGTCAGTCAAAACCTGTGCGAATACATGACCGACTTCATCACGCAGCATATTTCTTATTTTTGACTCGTCATGATTATTAATTAAATTTTCATGTTTTGAGCGCAAAAATTTATACCATTTTTCGTGTAATTCAAGCTCAGACGGTAAAGAGTCTTTATTTGACAGCCAAGACTCGCAAATTTTTTCGAGTGAAATTTTTAATCGTGCAGGCAATACAGCGAGTCCCATTACTTCAATTAAGCCGATATTTTCTTTCTTAATGTGATGGACTTCTGCGTGAGGGTGAAAGATTCCAAGCGGGTGTTCATTGCTCGTGCGATTGTTGCGCAAAACTAAATCAATCTGATAATTTTCGCCGGACATTCTAGCAATCGGGGTTATAGTATTATGCGGTTCACCGTCGGAATAAGCAAGAATTTCAACACTTGAGTCGCTCCATTCACGCCAAGCCGATAAAATTTTGTCAGATAGATTTATGAGTTTTTCAGGATTTCGGGACTCGAGTCTTATTGCTGACATAGGCCACTTAATGCGGCCTGCTTTGATTTCTGAATCGGGTAAAATATACTCGTGTTCAATTGCGGCATTATTCATAGCAAAAATATATCTCCCGCCCTGATAGTGATCATGCGACAAGATAGAGCCTCCCACTATTGGCAAATCTGCGTTTGATCCTACAAAATAATGCGGGAATTTCGTAACAAATGCAAGCAAATTTTCAAAAGTTTCATGATTTATCAGCATCGGCACGTGTTTCTCGTCAAGTACTATGCAGTGTTCATTATAGTAACTATACGGCGAATACTGGAAAAACCAATCACGCCCGCCGAGTTTTACGGGAATCAATCTTATATTTTGCCGCGCTGGGTGTCCGTGATGACCGTAAAAGCCTTCATTTTCTCGACATAATAAGCACTTAGGATAACCTGATGATTTTATTGCGCGTGCCTTTGC